>CAZLLL010000110.1:0-8307 GCA_964560255.1 uncultured Methylomonas sp. | reverse complement strand
ATAGATAGAAGACTAGCTCGGCCAACTCCGACACCTTCTTGCAAAACACTACTATATACAATAACAAATCCCTAAGATTTTACAAGTTGTGCAATTATGACGCAGTATTTTTGTTTGCCTTCAAGGCGCGGAAACAGGTGCATAGCTAGCTACGTAACTGTTTCCGCAACGCAGAAGGCGAACAAAAAGACAAGTCAGAATGCACAAGTTATTTGATTTCCATTCCATAGTAGGCCTACGTAACTATTTTTCTTCATAAGAAGGCGGACAAAAAGAAGTTACCAGCTTAAGACGGGACATATGGCAGGAGTGAAATAGCTTTAGTATCTTCGAAAGAGCTAAAGCTATTTCACTCCTGAATAATATGTTTAAACCGCTTGTCCCGCCTTAAAAACGAATCTTGCCCACTTGTATTTTTCTTGTTGCGCAAAAAAATCTAGTCTAGCCTATACAATAAATTTACTACTTACATGTCTATACAACAAGAAATCCTGTTACGCTATAAATCCACTGGTCATGTACGCTTCCAAATTCCTTCGCGTTTATGTAGCGATGCTGTCGCCTCAGCCATAACAAAAGCAATAGAAAATATTGACGGCGTATATCGCGTTAATTTATTCCGTCATAAAAAAAAACTCTCCATTCGTTTTATTGAAGAAAACCTGCCCTATATTGAGCTCATTCGACAACTGATCGACATCATTACGGACATTGAGAATAAAGGTTTTTTCAAAGAAAAACCTGTTGCTGTAAAAACCAGCAGTCTTAAAAAAAGTCTAAAATTACCCGACTGGAAGGGCGTTAACTGGGCAAAAGAAAAGTATACTGAAACCAGGGAAACAGCTCAGGCAATCGGCATATTAACAAAATTGGGGCTGAAAAAAAAACCTGAAATTATAGCAAGCACTGAAAAAAACCTAGTTACCTTTTTTAATGATGTTTTAGTGCTATTCCTCATCAAAGTGCATTGGAAATTGATTACTAAAAAATGGATCGTAGAGCCAATGAAATATCGCTATCAATGGATTACAGTTTTTTATCTTATGTATCTATTTATTCGCTCTAAAACCAATAAAAACAAATAAAGCTTTAGCTCACCATGAACCCACCTCTTCAGCCTAAACACTTTGAACTTGTTCACGAACTTAAAAATCGTATTCGAATTCATGTTCCTATACTTAAAAAAGATCCTGAACGAACTTATATTTTTGAAATTATTTTAAAAAAACGCCCCGAAATAAAAAGTATTAAATCTGTTCCCGACATTGGTTCTGTCACGCTTTATTTTGATCATGCAAAGCTGCCTAAAGAAAATCTTTTAACCATTTTAGATATGGTCCTGGGCAATATTGGTAAGAAGAAAATCAGTCTTCCGAAAAGTAATATTGTTGAAGATTTAAGCGTTCCCATACAAGAGCTAAGCCTGGCCATTGAGGGTATGAGCTGTGCATCCTGTGCACTCTTACTGGAAATGTCTTTAAAACGCGACCCACGCATAAACGACGCAACGGTTAATTTCGCCTCGTCTATCGCCTCAGTAAAGGGTCGTCTTACCCGCCCTGATATGGCAGAAATAATTCACAAAATAGGCTATAGGGCAAATCTAATGGATACGCTGTCACAGCGTCAGGAGCTTATAAGAAAGGAGCACCTGCGCCTGGCCAGCGCTAAAAAACGATTTATCTGGGCCAGCACCCT
The DNA here is from genome assembly GCA_964560255.1 of uncultured Methylomonas sp. Lineage (GTDB taxonomy): Bacteria > Pseudomonadota > Gammaproteobacteria > Methylococcales > Methylomonadaceae > Methyloprofundus. The sequence goes on along the minus strand of CAZLLL010000110.1, from coordinate 6,609 downwards.
GAGTGCCCCAGTCGTGGCAATTGGCATGGCAATGCCTTCAGGTCGTCTTTTTCACTGGATTCAATTTGCACTGACGACACCGGTTGTTTTTGTTGCAGGCAGTCGCTTTTTTAGCAAAGCCTGGTTGCTAGCAAAAATGGGTAGAGCAAATATGGATAGCTTAATCGCTATCGGCGTAGGTTCAGCTTATGGCTATAGTCTGCCTGCTTTATTAAGGGGCAAGGGATACCTGTATTTTGAAGCGGCTGCCAGCATCATTTCTTTTGTCTTGCTTGGGCGTTATATGGAAGAAAGTGCTAAAGGCAAGGCAGGCGAAGCCATTAGGCAATTAATTGATTTACAGCCCCAAACCGCAACATTATTAAAAGACGGTCAGGAAATAAGCATCAGTGCCGATGATATAGAGCTAGGAGATACCTTACTAATACGCCCAGGCGAGAAAATCCCTACCGATGGTGACGTTATCGCTGGCATTTCTACCGTTGATGAAGCCATGGTAACAGGTGAGAGCATTCCTGCTGTTAAAGAAACAGGGCATAAAGTCATTGGTGGTTGTGTCAATGGCACAGGCGTATTAACCATTGAAGCAACAGCGATTGGCATGGATACTGTCTTGGCAGGCATTATCCATATGGTTGATCATGCACAGGCATCTAAACTGCCGGTACAAAAAATGGTCGATAAAATTTCAGCCGTATTTGTGCCCAGCGTGATGGGACTTTCAGCACTGACTTTTGCGTCATGGACACTCGCAGGTGCACCGCTTAGCTTTGCCTTTAGCAATGCAATCACGGTATTGCTGATTGCCTGCCCTTGCGCACTTGGCCTGGCAACACCCACCGCAATTATGGTCGGTACAGGCCAGTCGGCAAAGCGCGGAGTTTATATCCGCAATGGAGAAAGTCTGGAAACTGCCACCCACTTAACTGCGATTATTTTTGATAAAACAGGCACGATTACCGAGGGCAGGCCTCAAGTAACCGACTTTATTAATATCAGTCAGCTAAGCGATGAGGTACTACTGACTCACATTGCTTCTGCTGAACATAATTCAGAACATTTTTTAGCACAAGCAATTGTTAATTATGCTCAAGAACGACATAAGTTTGATTTTTATGAAGTAACCGATTTTAAAGTCACTGCAGGACGAGGCTTAGAGACCAGGGTCGGGCGATACCAGACTTTAATAGGCAATCAGGCATGGCTAGAAGAGCAGGCTATTGATATTTCAAAACTGCTACCGCATATACAGACACTCGGCCTGGCAGGAAAAACACCGGTGTTAATTGCAGTTAATGGCAAGGCAAGTGCACTATTTGGTATTGCAGATCAACCCCGTGAATCGGCTAAACAAGCGATTGCAGCATTGCATCAGTTAAATATTGAAACATTGATGGTAACTGGGGATACTAGCGAAACAGCACATCATATTGCTGATTTAGTGGGGATCAAGACAGTCATTGCCCATGCAACGCCGGAACAAAAATTACTGGAAATTCATCGTTTGCAAGAGGAAGGCGGCTCAGTCGGTATGATTGGTGATGGTATCAATGACGCACCTGCGCTTGCCGCCTCTAATGTAGGCTTTGCCATTGGTCATGGAACGGATATTGCGATAGAATCTGCTGATTTAACACTGGTCAATGGCGACATTTCAAAAGTGGCTGAAACCGTTGAACTTAGCACCTACACCATGAAAATTATTAAACAGAATTTATTCTGGGCTTTTGGCTACAACACAGTTGCAATTCCTGTTGCTGCTGTCGGTAAATTAAATCCGATGATTGCCTCTGCGGCAATGGCTTTAAGCTCTGTTTCTGTTATTGTTAACTCTTTACGTATCAACGGAAAATAATGTGCTAGATTTTTTTGCTCATCTGGATTACACGGTTTATACAATCGCCGTATTGACTGGTTTTTTTGGCAGCGGTCACTGTGCAGGGATGTGCGGTGCACTCGTTGCGGGCTTCTTTATGAAAACCGAGAAAAAAAGTGTCTGGCCCTATTTTGCTTACCATTTTGCCCGTATCAGCATGTATTTTATCGTGGGCATTGTTGCTGCGTTTCTGGGTGTTGCGTTAGTTTCAACAGGATTATTAGGTCATATTCAGGGGATTTTACAAATCGTTATTGGCTTTTTTGTCATTATCCTGGCTTTGGGTATCGTAGGACTTTCCCCATGGCAATTTTCAATGAAGTATATGCCGACCAAAGTGCTGAATAAGGTTTTTATGGCAGCCGCCAGACGCGGCTCTGTGCTAGGTGCAAGCATGGGCGGTATGTTAAATGGCCTGATGCCCTGCCCTCTTACTTTTGCCATGGCCGTTAATGCAACAACAGCCCCCTCGCTGGTAGAAGGCGGCCTAATGATGCTGGCTTTAGGCGTAGGTACCTTACCCACCATGCTTATTGTTACCTTTGCTTTTGGTAAACTAGGCACTGCTGCACGTGGCTTAATGTTAAAAGTGGCCGCTGTTCTGATGATTGTTATGGGGGCCAATACAATGTACAACGGCCTGCGTTTTCTTGCTGCGGATAATGGCTTTAAGGAAATGAAGCACCATATGCAAACCATGGAGCTTATGATCATGGGACAAGAAAAAGAAGAAAATAGCCAGCCGGAAAGTGAGATGAAGATGGATCATTCTATACATAATATGCCTTAAGACTTACAGCTAAGGAATGGGCACGAAATAAGTTGAGCAACTGTAGGGTGGGCAAAGGTCTTTTTCATCCCCGCCTTTATAGTGTACAGCCATTAGCCTGTCTGGTATCGCTTGGCGGGCATGCTGTCGCTTTGCCCACCCTACAAATGATGGCTTGTCCCCTCTTAAGGAATGGGAATCAAATAACGTGTGCATTCTGACTTGTCTTTTTGTTCGCCTTCTGCGTTGCGGAAACAGTTACGTCGCTAGCTATGCGCCTGTTACCGCGCCTTGAAGGCAAACAATAATACTGCGTCATAATTGCACAACTTATTCAATTCCCATTCCTAAGTTGGTAGCCCATTCCTTGGCACTTATAGTGCGGACTATATCCCGCGCTGCCCCACCCCTTCAAATTTCTGCGCATTGAATCATAATGAAACTCACAGAAAATGATCTAATTATTTTACATCAGGCAGTAGATGTACTAGAAAATCCAGGTTTTGGTTCTCGCATCACTAAGACCGTCGGCGGTGCAGTGGAAAAAACGATAGCTATTTTACCCACACAAGTCTCCCTTTCTTTAAATGATATAACCCGTACGGCTCTGGAAAAATCGCTAGAGGGAGCTATTTTTACCTTAAACTCGCGCAAAAGTAGCACCCCCTTTAATAAAACACATAAATTCTTTGCAGGTTTAAGTGGTGCGATTGGAGGTGTCTTTGGATTCTCCGCGATAACCATTGAATTGCCTTTATCTACCACTATCATGCTGCGTTCAATTGCAGATATTGCCCGTTTTCATGGTGAAAATCTCAGCCACGCAAGTACCAAAATGGCTTGCCTGGAAGTCTTTGCCTTAAGTGATAGTGCCAAACATGGTTCGGAAACTGGGTACTATGCTATTCGGTCTATCCTCGCCAAAGTGCTTGCTGACGCATCGACCCAATTGACAACGCCTACCCTTAGCAAAGAAAGTGCGCCACTGGTCAGTAAAGCCATCAATCAAATTGCCGCTCGCTTTAGCATCCCCGTCTCTGAAAAACTAGCAGCTCAATCCATTCCAGTACTGGGTGCTATTGGTGGAGCCGGTATTAATCTTTTATTTATTAACTACTTTCAGGACATTGCAACTGCCCACTTCGCTATGCGAAAACTAGAGCGCAACTATACGCCTGAAATTGTGAAATTAAATTACCAAAAATATCTGACACAATTCAAATAGGAACGTGCATGGAATAAGTTGGTAGCCAAGAAATGTTATCCATCAGAAAAGTGATTTCATGGGTAAGATCATGATTTAAAATAGATTGTATAAGACTTCGTGAGCTATTATTCTGCGTCATCTTCGAGATGGCCTTCTTCTTTATCGTGGCCTAAGTCAGAAATTTCTTTCAGTCTGGAAATGGCTTTATAGTTCAGGCTATTTTCAGGGTATTCACCCTGACTATCTTTTTTGCCTGGATTTTCTCCAGTCAGTAGCTCTAGAGCCTGGTCAACATTAGAGACGGCGTAGATAGTAAAGATTCCTTGCTCCACAGCAGCAATAATTTCCTGTTTTAACATTAAATTAGGAATATTGGCCTGAGGGATAACGCAACCTTGTTCTCCTGTTAAGCCACGCCCTTTACAAAGCTTGAAAAAACCTTCAATTTTTTCGTTAACACCGCCAATTGCCTGAACCTCACCATACTGGTTAATTGAGCCTGTCATGGCAAAACCTTGATTAATAGGCGTTAATGTTAAAGCAGAAATAAGGCAACAAAGTTCAGCCAGAGAGGCGCTATCACCATCAATATGCCCATAAGATTGCTCCAGAGCGATATTGGCCGAAATAGCCAACGGGAATTCTTGTGCATAGCAGTTACCCAGATATCCAGTCAGAATCATCACGCCTTTAGAATGAATGGATAAGCCTAATTCGGCCTCTCTCTCTATATCGACAATGCCGCGCGACCCTGGGTAGACGGTGACAGTAATACGCGAGGGCGCGCCAAAGCTGCTGCCACCCACTTCGAGTATTGTCAGGCCGTTTATTTGACCGACAACACTGTCAGTCGTATTGATCAGTATCGTTCCGTCTAGCATTTCATCTATCAGGTCTTGAGCTATTCGTCCGTTACGAAATTCACGCGCTGTCAGTGCTTGCTCAATATGTGTGCTATCAATTTCTGCTGATTGGCAAAGAAAATTGGCTTCGCCAATAATTTCTAGCGCATCATTAATATGTGCTGATAAGCGTTTTTGGTGCTCAGCTAGGCGGCAACTGTATTCCAGCAAACTGATAATGGCCGATCCAGTGAGAGGTTTTGCGCCTGAGTCATGTGCCTGTTGCTTCATCAGCAGGGCAAAGTCTTGCATGTTTTCTGCACTACGTGGAATGTCGTAATCAAAGTCAGCGAGAATACGGAACATTTCATTAAACTCAATATCCAGATCTTGCAATAAATAATAAATCTCTCTCGAGCCAACAAGAATGACTTTGATATTTAATGGAATAACTTCAGGCTTTAAGGTCACTGTATTAATGCCTAGTTCGGAATAGGGCGATTCAATTTCTATGCGCCCTGCCTTTAATGCACGCTTAAGACCTTCCCAGACAAAAGGATAGTTTAATAATTTATCGGCATCCAGAATTAAATAACCCCCATTGGCTCGATGCAATGAACCTGCACAGATCAGTTGGTAATTAGTCGTTAATGCACCTTGATCACTACTATATTCTATTCGTCCAAAAAGATTCTGGTAAGTTGGGTTGGATTCATAGATAACCGGTGAGCCAGTACTTTCTTTATATTCAATCAGCAGATTCGGCTGATATTGATCTTTGAGTAGCTGTTTTTTTGTGCTGTCGCTGAAGTTTTCTATTGATCGGGTCTGGACAAACAAATCTTTGATGGTTTCACTTAGGTCTTTCTTAATTTCGCTTAGATAGGTGATGACGCTATCAATATTTTGATAGCATTTTGTCAGTTCTTTAAATAAGGGCGAAATAGCCTGACATATTGTGGTATTGTCCAGTTCGCGCGTTTTTTCAACTAAAGAGCGTCGCCACTGGGGCAGCTCAATAAGTGCATCGCCTAAAAAGTCTTCCAGAATTTCAGTGTCTTTATGAAAAGCATCTCTTTCTTCCTGGGGGAGTTGATTAAACTGCTCTTCATCTAAGACTTTACCATCCTGAATAGGTGCAAAGGTAATTGATTCGGTATCACGAAACAGGGCAATGCTTTTTTCTTTAGCACGCTGCTCTACCAGGTCAATGGCGTTGTTATAACGCTGGTTGAAAGTACGTTCAATAGCGGTCGTTTTTTGCTGGTAACTTGGGCTTTCAAATGCTGCCGGAAAAGTGGCAATTAAGTTGTCAATTAAGTTATTGATATCTTTGCAGAACGTTTGAGCCTGTCCAGCAGGCAGCTCTATGGCAACGGGTTCTCTATTGTTTTCAAAGTTTTCAACATAAGCATAGGCAGGCGGGGTTTCCTGCTGATGAGAAATCGGGGTGAGGTGGTTAGTGATCATCGACAAGCGGCCAGTACCTGGTTCGCCCATCACATAAATATTATAGCCAGGGTTTTGCATGGCCACGCCAAAGCTTAATGCAGACTGAGCTCTTTCCTGGCCTAGAATATTTGCAGCGCGTGACTTTAATGTATCATTGAGAAAAGTATAGTCTGCCTCATTGATTTGTAGTTTTAGTGAAGCAGCAGGTAGTTTTAGTAAGTCGGTCATGTCCTAAAATGAAAACAGTAAAATAGACTACCGATTTTATCATTGATGTCGAGAAACTGGATAACTATAAAATAAAAGGGTCAGTGTTAATTAAAAACGAAACAATTCCCCCCCCCTTTTATTGCCCTTACTTATGGTGACTTAAGAATGGGCACAAAATAAGTTAAGCAACTGACGCAGGATTTTTGTTTGCCTTCAAGGCGCGGTAACAGGCGCATAGCTAGCTACGTAACTG
>CAZLLL010000109.1:0-8336 GCA_964560255.1 uncultured Methylomonas sp. | reverse complement strand
CCCATTCCTAAAAGAAAACCCTTGAGTAATTTCTTCTCTTCTAGAGACTGTTTCAGTATGGTATTCTACTCGGCTTAATTGCCAAATCTTGTGTTTAAAATGAAACGAACCCGCGTTAAAATTTGTGGATTTAAATCAGTAAAACAGGCCGTTTTCGCTGCCCATGCAGGAGCTGATGCCATAGGCCTGGTTTTTTACCCTGACAGCCCGCGCCATGTCTCTATCAATAAAGCACAGGAAATAGTTGCCGCATTGCCTGCTTTTACCACGGTTGTAGCACTTTTTGTTGATGCAAGCGAAGAACATATTAATAAGATATTAAATCAAGTACCTATTGATTTAATACAGTTTCATGGTGATGAATCGGCCGATGCTTGCAGACTGTATGCTAAACCCTATATTAAAGCTGCTAGAATGCGTGCAACAACGGATATTGAGGTTTTAACCACCGAATATCATGATGCTGCAGGCTTATTACTGGATGCCTATCATCCACAAACAAAAGGTGGCACAGGCGAACAATTTGACTGGAACTTAATTCCGACGGATTGTCGTTTACCCATTATTCTTGCGGGTGGGCTGGGTGTACACAATGTTGCCAAGGCAATTAGCCGTGTTACCCCCTATGCTTTAGATGTCAGTAGTGGCGTGGAAATGGCAAAAGGTATAAAAAATAATAACAAAATAGTCGCATTTTTAAACGAGGTTTACCAAAGTGACAGAAACAACTAATTTCTACAATATGCCAGATGAGCGCGGACATTTCGGCCCCTATGGCGGCTTATTTGTTGCAGAGACGTTAATTCCTGCTGTTGAGGAACTTAACAACGCCTACCAGAAATATATGACGGATGCGGATTTTATCGCCGAGCTAGATAAAGATTTTCAGCATTATGTAGGTCGTCCTTCACCGCTGTATCATGCCGAACGCTGGACGCGTGAATTAGGTGGTGCACAGATTTACCTTAAACGGGAAGACTTAAATCATACCGGTGCACATAAAATCAATAACACCATTGGTCAGATTTTATTAGCCAAACGCATGGGTAAAACGCGTATTATTGCTGAAACAGGCGCAGGCCAACATGGTGTAGCAACAGCAACTGTTTGTGCTCGACTTGGCTTAGAGTGTGTTGTATACATGGGGGAAGTCGATATTGCCAGGCAGGCACTTAATGTTTACCGTATGCAGTTATTAGGCGCCAAAGTTGTTTCTGTCACATCAGGTTCTAAAACATTGAAAGATGCCTTAAATGAAGCGATTCGTGACTGGGTGACTCATGTCGATAATACCTTTTACATTATTGGTACAGTGGCAGGCCCTGCGCCCTATCCAGCGATGGTCAGAGATTTTCAGTCCATTATTGGCCGCGAAGCAAAACAGCAATGCCTAGCGCAGGCCGGAAAGTTACCCGATGCTTTAGTGGCCTGTATTGGTGGTGGCTCAAATGCTATTGGTTTATTTCATCCCTTTATTGATGATGCTGATGTTAAAATGATTGGCGTTGAAGCGGCCGGAGATGGCATTGAAACTGGCCGTCATGCGGCACCTTTATGCGCAGGTCGCCCTGGCATTTTACATGGTAACCGCACTTATTTAATGGCAGATGATGATGGTGAAATTATTGAAACCCACTCAATCTCTGCTGGCCTGGATTATCCTGGCGTAGGCCCTGAACATGCCTGGCTAAAAGATATTGGTCGTGCTGAATATGTCAGTATAGATGATAATGAAGCAGTCGAAGGTTTTCATGCTCTAACTAAGATGGAAGGTATTATTCCTGCTTTAGAGTCCAGTCATGCGATGGCTTATACTATAAAGCTTGCCCCGACCATGCAGCAAGATGAAATTTTAATCGTTAATTTATCCGGACGCGGTGACAAAGACATGCATACTATGGCAGAACGTGAGGGAATTATAATATGAGCCGTATAGCAAACAAATTTGCCGAATTTAAACAATCGGGTCATAAAGCACTGATTCCCTTTATTACCGCAGGCGACCCTAACCGAGAATTCACTGTGCCAATGATGCATGACATGGTAGCAGTCGGTGCTGACATTATTGAATTAGGTGTGCCTTTTTCCGACCCAATGGCAGATGGCCCCGTTATTCAACGTGCTAGTGAACGTGCTTTAGCACATAAAATGAGCTTGCGTCATACGCTGGAAATTGTCAGCGAATTCAGAAATACTAATCAGGACACGCCGATTATTTTAATGGGTTATGCAAATCCTATAGAAGCCATGGGCTATGAAACTTTTGCCCAGGCCGCTGAACAAGCTGGGGTTGATGGCGTTTTAACCGTTGACTTACCGCCTGAGGAAGCGCAGGAATGCGCAGCACTACTCAAAGCACACCGTATTGACCAAATATTTTTGCTGGCACCCAACAGTAATATTGACAGAATTAAAAAAATGGATGCCATCGGCAGTGGTTTCCTGTATTACGTTTCTGTTAAAGGGATCACTGGTGCAGGTCACCTGGATACCAGAGACGTAGAAAGAAAATTGATTGATATCCGCAGCCACACTCAACTCCCTATTGGCATTGGCTTTGGCATAAAAGATGCGGAAACAGCTAAAGTGATTGCGGGTTTAGGCGATGCGGTGGTTGTCGGTAGTGCATTAATCAGTAAAATAGAGGCAAATTTAGATTCACCAGAGAAAGCTAAACTAGAAATCATCGAATTATTAAAATCCATGCGTCTAGCGATGGATCATCAAGGTTAAAGACGGAGCATTGTATGAGTTGGTTTGAAAAATTAGTCCCTTCTACCATTAAAAAAGACCCCAGTAGTAAAAAAACAACGGTACCTGAAGGTTTATGGAATAAATGCCCCAGTTGTCATGCCATTTTATATAACAGCGAGTTAGAAAAGAACCTTAATGTCTGTCCCAAATGCGATTACCATATGCGTATTGATGCCAGACGCCGTCTGGATTTATTCCTTGACCCAAAAGGGCGCAGAGAAATTGGAACAAACTTAAAGCCTGTCGATCCCTTAAAATTCAAAGACAGTAAAAAGTATAAAGACCGCATCAATCAGGCACAAAAGCAAACTAAAGAGAACGATGCCCTAGTTGTCGTCGCAGGTACTTTATTAGGCAAACCCATAATCGCAGCCGCCTTTAATTTCAGCTTTATGGGCGGCTCAATGGGCTCTGTTGTAGGCGAACGCTTTGTACGTGGCGTTAACAAAAGCCTGGAAACCGGCGCGCCCTTTATCGTCTTTACCGCGAGTGGTGGCGCACGTATGCAAGAGTCATTATTTTCATTATTTCAGATGACCAAAACTAGTGCTGCTCTGACTCGGCTTTCAGCAGCCGCTATCCCTTATATCTCCTTTATGACTGATCCAACCATGGGTGGTGTATCAGCGAGTCTGGCCATGCTAGGAGATATCAATGTTGCAGAGCCGGAAGCTTTAATAGGTTTTGCTGGACCGCGAGTTATTGAGCAGACAGTACGTGAAAAATTACCAGAAGGTTTTCAACGCAGTGAGTTTTTACTGGAACATGGTGCAATTGACATGATTATTGACAGGCGTAAAATTCGTCGAGATATAAGTTCAATTTTAGCTCTTCTCATGGCCAACCGTAGTGCATAATTATTATCGTTGATTAACTTAGGAATGGGAATTGAATAAGGGAGCTTATGTTTAAGGAGTGCAAAAACAAGTTTTTGCAGGCTTTAAAACTACAAAAATTTTTTTTGTACTCCGTCAATAAAATGAATAGCAATGATTAAAAACGTACATAATTTTGCGAGATGGATATTCACCCTGTTTCAAACGTTTATAGTTTTTTGATTCACCCTAATGAACAAAAGTTTTTTTGTGTCTATCCAGTTTTCATCACTCTGGCAAAGCTAATTGTAACCCTTTTATTATGCACTTCGATTCCCTGAAAGGTTGGTTAAACTGGCAAGAAACACTGCACCCAAAAACCATTGATCTTGGTCTGGCCAGAGTAAACAAAGTGTTTAAACGGCTTAAACACCAAGAGACTAAACCCGTTACAATTACAGTTGCGGGAACGAATGGCAAAGGCTCTAGTATCGCTTTTCTGGAAGCCATATACCGAGCACAAGGCTTGCGTGTAGGTGCTTATACATCCCCTCATATCATAGAGTATAACGAACGCATCAAAATAGATGGCGTTGCCGTCTCTGATCAGCTCATCTGTGCTAGTTTTGAACGTATAGAAGCCGTCAGAGCCAATGTTTCTCTGAGTTATTTTGAATTTGGTACATTAGCTGCTCTGGATATTTTTTCTCGCGCCAATGTCGATATCCAGTTATTAGAAGTCGGCTTAGGCGGCCGTCTCGATGCAGTCAATTTGATAGACGCAGATGCAACTATTATCACCACAATTAGTATTGATCATACCGCCTGGCTGGGTGAAACACGCGAAGCAATCGGCTATGAAAAAGCAGGTATTTTACGCACCAATATTGCTGCTATTATCAGCGATTTAAACCCACCACAAAGCTTAATTGACTATGCACACAAAATTCAGGCACCACTGTTGCTTATAGACCACGGGTTTAATTATCAAAAAACACCCCCTTACTGGACATGGCAATACAGCAATACCCAATTAAAGACACTCCCTTATCTACCACTCAAAGGGGAGCATCAATATAGAAATGCCTCTGCTGTATTAACGGCGGTGCAAACTCTGCAAGATAAAATACCTGTTACAGAGCAAGCAATAAGACAGGGTCTTAGTGCCGTTAATTTACCTGGCCGATTTCAGCTAATCCAGTCCAGGCCACCTGTTTTACTAGATGTCAGTCATAACCTACAAGCAGCACAGGCATTAATAGAGTATTTACAAACAGAATTCAGGCATACACCTATTCATGCTATTTTTACCATGATGAATGATAAAAACCTCTCTGGTGTTATCAAGCTGATGCAACCGTATATTAAACACTGGTATATATCCCCGCTGGATAATCCACGCACCAGTAAAATCAGTGATATAGAAAAGGCCTTTAAGCACTGCCAGATAGATCAGCTAAGTACTAGCTTTAACGACTTTCTTGCCACTTATCATGCGGCTAAAACGGGAGCTCTCGCTGATAGTGGCTTAGTTCTAATCTTTGGATCTTTTTTTCTGGTATCAGAATACCTGACTCTATTTAGGAATGGGAATTGAATAAGTTGTGCAATTATGACGCAGTATTTTTGTTTGCCTTCAAGGCGCGGTAACAGGCGCATAGCTAGCTACGTAACTGTTTCCGCAACGCAGAAGGCGAACAAAAAGACAAGTCAGAATGCACACGTTATTTGATTCCCATTCCTTAGCGAGTCTCTGGCACCCCCACCCCAAGGAAAATAGTATGAACGAGATATTAAAACAAAGAATAGTCGGTGCCGCTGTTATTACGGCAATCGCTGCTATTTTTTTACCGATGCTATTTGATGACCCTATATCAGATGCCAAACTTTATACAAATGAGCTTTCATTACCGCAAGTACCCGAAAACAATATGCAAGAGGTGCTAGATAGTATTCCCAAAACACGCAAAGAAGTACTCTCTCAACCTGTCCCTACAGAAGTAAAACTGCAAACTAAAATGTTACAACAGTCTATCAAAGAGACTGATATTAAAGGCTGGATTATTCAGGTTGGTAGCTTTAAACTAGAAAAAAATGCTAACGAATTCAGAGATAAATTACGTAAAAATAAATTTACAGCCTATGTGGACTCTGTTACGACAGCTAAACACGGTACGTTATATCGCTTGCGCGTCGGCCCTGAACTGGATGAAAAAAGAGCATTGAACACCCAGAAACTGCTAGAATCGCGGTATAAAGTTAAAACCCTTTTGGTCTCTGAATAAGGTAAAAGAATGATCTGGATCGACTACGCCATTATCGGCTTAATTAGTATTTCACTTATTATTGGGCTATTCAGAGGCTTGATCAGTGAAGCATTTGCCTTATTTTCCTGGGGCATAGCTTTCTGGATAGGCCTAACATTTAGCACCCCCTTCGCAACGCGATTAGAAAGTACTATCACTGATCCTAGCGCAAGAATTGCAACCGCTTTTATTGCGCTATTCTTATTAACGCTACTTCTGGGCGCGATCATTAACAAACTACTCAGCGTACTGATTGATAAAACAGGTCTGACGGGGACTGATCGAATAGCTGGTCTGATTTTTGGCATAGCCCGAGGAATGTTTTTAGTCGCTATATTAGTCATGCTATCAGGTTTGACCTTGTTACCCGAAAGTACCTGGTGGAAAGAATCACAACTTATTCCCGTGTTCCAATCCTTGGCTATCTGGTTAAAAGCACATATGCCAGAAGACATGGCCCATTATTTAAACTATTAGTTATCATTCACTCCAGGAAATAATATGTGTGGTATTGTCGGAATCGTTTCCCATCAAAATGTAAATCAAGAACTGTATGATGCACTGACGGTGTTACAGCACAGAGGACAAGATGCAGCAGGAATTGTGACATGTGAAAACGGACGCTTACATTTACGCAAAGATAATGGTTTAACACGTGATGTCTTTAGCAGTGAACAAATGGTGAAACTCAAAGGCTATATGGGAATTGCCCACGTACGCTATCCCACCGCTGGCTGTTCAAGCTCATCCGAAGCACAACCCTTTTATGTTAACTCCCCTTTTGGTATCACCCTGGCTCACAATGGCAATTTAACCAACACAGACGCATTAAAAAAAGAGTTATTTATTGAAGACCAGCGCCACTTAAATACTAATTCCGACTCAGAAGTATTACTCAATATTTTTGCGCATGAATTACAACTACTGGGTAAGCTAGAGCTCAATAAAGAGGATATTTTCAAAGCAGTCAGCGGCGTGCACCATCGCTGCAAAGGAGCCTATGCCGTTGTCATAATGATGCCAAATATTGGTGTGATAGGCTTTAGAGACCCACATGGTATACGCCCTATTGTCTTTGGGCAGCGAAAATCTGCATCGCACACAGAATTTATGATCGCCTCGGAAAGTGTTGCACTGGATGTACTGGGCTTTGAACTGATTCGAGATATAGAGCCGGGGGAAGCAGTCTTTATTGAAGAATCAGGCGTGTTACATACTCAGCAATGCTCCGTTATCAACAAACATTGTCCCTGTATTTTTGAATATGTTTATTTTGCCCGACCGGATTCCATTATTGATAATATTTCTGTTTATAAAGCACGCCTACGCATGGGCGACAAGCTAGCAGAAAAAATCCTCAGGGAATGGCCAGAAAATGATATTGATGTCGTTATTCCTATTCCTGACACCAGCCGTACCTCCGCCTTGCAAATGGCCTATGCGCTAAATGTTAAATTTCGTGAAGGCTTTATGAAAAATCGCTATATCGGTCGAACTTTTATTATGCCTGGCCAACAAAAGCGCAAAAAATCAGTACGCCAAAAGCTGAACGCTATCGGTCTGGAATTTGAAGGTAAAAATGTTCTTTTGGTGGATGACTCTATTGTTCGTGGCACGACATCAGAACAAATCATCCAGATGGCGCGCGATGCAGGTGCGAAAAAAGTTTATTTTGCATCAGCTGCCCCTGCTGTTCGCTACCCTAATGTGTATGGCATTGATATGCCTGCCGCAGATGAACTGGTTGCTCATAATCGCACTGAAGAGGAAATCTGTACGGCCCTAGGAGCTGATAAACTCATTTATCAAGATCTCCAAGACTTAATTGATTCAGTACAAAAAGGCAACACCAGTATCAAACAATTTGATACCTCATGCTTTGATCATACCTATGTAACTGGCGATATTGATGATGCCTATTTACGACATATTGCAGCCCTGCGCAACGATACAGCACAGACAGATAGAAATATAGATACAGCTATTATAGACATGCCTAATTCAAATTAATTAATTATATTGTAGAGCGGACTTCAGTCCGCCCTGCCCGAAGAAATCGTGCAAAATTATTTTTAATAATAGGCTACCAGTTGAAGATGGATCATCGGCCAGGAAAGTATGGCTAATTCGGAGTGCAAAAACTTGTTTTTGTACTCCTTTGAACTTACATGTCAGACCATAGTTTCGGAATTATATAGTATTTATTTAAAATCAATAGCTTACACGCGCAACTCGATAAATACAAATTATTTATTATAAATCAATACATTATAGAAGACAACGAAGTTAAAAAAACTCTAACTTATTGATCTTTAAGATGCGAAATGTAAGTTTAAACATAACACAGTGAATAGCAAAATGAGGCATTTTTCATTTTTCCCCAAAAGTATTTTACACTGCTTAGGAATGGAAATTGAATAAGTTGTGCAATTATGACGCAGTATTGTTGTTTGCCTTCAAG
>CAZLLL010000108.1:0-8349 GCA_964560255.1 uncultured Methylomonas sp. | reverse complement strand
CGCTGAAGACGGATAAAAAGACAAGCAAGTTGCCCAAGTTATTTCGTGCACGTTCATTAGGTTCGCGGCCGTTTTTTTGAGTTATTTATAGCAGGTTAAAGAGGTTTTATTATGGGGAATTTTACGTCACTTGCCGAATTTTTACAGATGGGGACTCATGGACTTTATGTCTGGCTGAGCTATGGCATTGCTGGAGTGATATTTTTATATAATATCGTGTCAGTTTATTTTTTAAAAAGGCAGTTTTTTATTAATGCAAAACGTCGCTTAAGGCGTGAACAGGGAACAGTATGACCCCAAAAAGAAAAAAAAGATTAAGCATCATTTTAGGCTTAGTCTTCGGTACCGCACTCATAGTGGGTTTAGTGATGTTTTCTCTAAGTGAAAACATCAATTTATTTTATACAACCAGTCAGATCGCTAAAGGCGAAGCACCTGTAGGTGCCAGAATGCGTGCTGGCGGCATGGTGGTTGAAGGCAGTGTGAAAAGATCATCCGATTCATTAAAAATGCAATTTGCATTAACTGATTATGAACATCAGGTGATCGTTGAATTTACAGGCATATTGCCTGATTTATTTCGTGAAGGACAAGGTATTATTGCCCAGGGAAAAATGGATGCACAGGGTATTTTTCAGGCCGATGAAGTTTTAGCGAAACATGATGAGAACTATATGCCACCTGAAATAGCAGAATCCATGAAGAAAAAACAGGAGGCGGTAAAATGATCCCCGAAATAGGTGAATTTTCCCTGATTATTGCTTTATTAATGTCAATTGTTCTGGCTACTGTTCCAATGTATGGTGCTGCCACACAAAATGACATATGGATGAGCTATGCAAAACCTCTGGCTATGGGGCAATTTATATTTGTCATTATTAGCTTTTTTTGCTTAGGCTATGCCTTTTCTCATGATGACTTTTCTGTGGTTTATGTTGCCCAGCATTCCAATAGCCAAATGCCAATGCAATTTAAATTAAGTGCCATTTGGGGAGGACATGAAGGTTCTTTATTGTTGTGGGCATTGATATTATGCGGCTGGACTTTTGCCGTCAGCCGTTTTAGTAAAGCCTTACCACTAGATATGTTAGCGCGTGTCTTATCGGTTATGGGCATCATCGCAACAGGCTTTATTTCTTTCTTGTTGATTACTTCCAGTCCGTTTGAACGGCATTTACCGCGTTTTCCAGCCGATGGTGCTGACTTAAATCCCTTATTACAGGATTTTGGCCTTATTGTGCATCCACCGATGCTGTATATGGGCTATGTTGGTTTTTCTGTGGCTTTTTCATTTGCTATTGCCGCCCTTTTATCAGGCAGAATGGATGCAGCATGGGCACGCTGGTCACGTCCCTGGACAAATATAGCCTGGGCCTTTTTAGGCACAGGTATTACGCTAGGTAGCTGGTGGGCTTATTATGAACTTGGCTGGGGTGGCTGGTGGTTCTGGGATCCGGTAGAAAATGCATCCCTGATGCCCTGGTTAGTGGGAACTGCATTAGTGCATTCTTTGGCAGTAACTGAAAAACGCGGAGTCTTTAAAAGCTGGACTTTATTACTCGCAATTTTTGCCTTTTCCTTAAGCTTATTAGGGACTTTCTTAGTGCGTTCAGGCGTATTAACCTCAGTACACGCTTTTGCCAGTGATCCTGAGCGTGGTTTCTTTATTCTGGTTCTGCTTGCATTGACAATTGGGGGATCACTCACCTTATATGCGTTTAAAGCACCCAATGTAAAAAGTGAATCAAGTTTTTCCTGGCTCTCCAGAGAAGTCATCTTACTGGTGAATAACGTCTTTCTAACAGTCATGGCTATCACGGTATTACTAGGGACTTTATATCCCTTATTGATTGACGCATTAGGGCAAGGAAAAATATCAGTAGGCCCCCCGTATTTTAATGCAGTATTCGTCCCTATTATGACTGCTATGGCTTTAGGGATGGGGGTTTCTATTGCACTTAGATGGCGCGAAACGCCAGCCGAAGTCATGCAAAAGAGCTTATGGATACCGGCTGTTATCAGTTTAGTGATAGGCTTGGCCTTTCCATTTATCTATGGCTCAGAGTTTAATTTCAGAGTTTTTCTGGGTATCAGCATTAGCTTGTGGATTATTAGTACAGTATGCAGAGAGTTTATTAGCAAATTTCGTCACTCAAAATCAATCAGTACTCGTTTGCAGCAATTATCCATGAGTTATTATGGCATGATGGTGGCACATATTGGAGTTGCAGTCATAGCGATAGGTATCACACTAGTGTCTACCTATAGCGAAGAGCGTGATATGCGTATGGCCAAAGGTGATAGTGTTGAACTAGCAGGCTATAAATTTACTTTTCAAGGTACGCATGTTGTTACCGGTGCTAATTATATGGCAGATCAGGCCACTATTGAAGTGACAGAAGATGGACACGCTGTAGCAACCTTACACCCCGAAAAACGTCGTTATAATGTTAAACAAAATATGATGACTGAGGCAGATATTGATGCAGGTTTGTTTAGAGATTTATATGTTGCTTTAGGAGAACCCTTAAATAATGGTGAAGCCTGGGCGGTACGAGTGCATTATAAACCTTATGTACGCTGGTTGTGGCTAGGTGGCTTAATGATGGGGCTGGGAGGCTTATTAACGGTTGCAGATAAACGATACCGTAAAAGCGGACGCGAGCAGGAGTTAAGCAATGCCTAGATTAATATTATTTGTCCCTTTATTATTATTTATAATTTTAGCGGGATTTTTATGGAAAGGCTTAAGCATAGATCCCAGGGAATTGCCTTCGGCGTTGATTGATAAGCCTTTTCCGGAATTCACACTGGCCGCTTTGCAACAACCTGAACGCATCCTGACTCAACAGGATTTTATAGGCAAGCCTGTTTTAGTGAATGTATGGGCAACCTGGTGTCCTTCCTGTCGGCAAGAGCATGAGCAATTGTTAAGGATTGCAGCAACAGGTCATATTACAATTATTGGTCTGAACTATAAAGATGAACGAGCAGGCGCGCAGCGCTGGTTACAGCAGTTAGGCAACCCGTATCAATTTAATATTTTTGATGAAGAGGGTATGCTGGGGCTGGATTTAGGTGTGTATGGTGCACCTGAAACGTATTTGCTGGATGCGCAAGGTATTATTCGCCATCGGCATGTCGGTGTCATAACACCGACAGCATGGCAAGAAATACAGCAGATTATCAAAGGATGGGATAGTGCAAAAACTTAAACTAATAAGCAGTCTATTGTTGTTAATAGGCAGCTTTATGGTATCGGCAGCAATTGATGTTTATCAATTTGCTGATCCAGAAAAGGAAAAACGCTTTCAGAGCCTTGCTTATGAGCTACGCTGCCCAAAATGTCAAAATCAGAATATTGCGGATTCAAATGCAGAAATTGCCAAAGATTTACGTACTAAAATTCAACAAATGCTGATTGCCGAAAAAAGCGATACGGAAATAGTTGATTATATGGTAGATCGCTATGGTGACTTTGTTTTGTACGAACCGCGCGTTAAACCACAAACTTATCTACTTTGGTATGGCCCAGCTATGTTTATAGCCTTAGGTTTAATCATTATCTTTTTTATTATTCGCGGACGCAATACACTGAAGGAAAATGCTGATCAAAATGAGACTGCATTAACAGCAACAGAAGCAAAAAAGCTTGATGCATTGCTTAACACGAAAAAGAGTAAAAAATCATGATGACATTATGGGTTATTTTTGCAGCATTATTATTGCTTGCAATAATGATATTGTTATGGCCTCTGGCAGCGTTCAAAGGCGGCAATACTCGCCATCCGGTGGTCTCACAAAAACAGAAAAATATTGATATATTTCAAGAGCGTTTAGCTGAACTGAAGAATGAACAGCAGCAGGGGAACTTAGATGAGCCTTCTTTTTTACATTTAAAGACGGAACTGGAAAAATCCTTGCTGGGTGATGTACAGAATGAAGAAGCCCCCGCTAACACACAGCAAAATAGTGCGAATGCCATACAATGGTTAGTCATGGGAGGAATTGCCTGTCTATTTACTATTACCAGCCTATTAACTTATCAGTCTTTAGGCGCGAGTGAAAGATATGAACAATTTTTGGCCTTGGGTGATCAGCCAGCAGTTCCGCTGGCAGAACATGCGACCAACCAGGCCGCGCCAGATTTTGCTTCTGCAGTGGCTGCACTCAAGGCAAAACTGGCTAAAAACCCAGAAAATATAGAAAACTGGTTTTTGTTAGCCAATAGTTACCTAGCCATGGGGGATGCTCCACAAGCAGCTTCTGTATATAAAAAAATGGCAGATATTATCGGAGCAGATAACCCGGGTTATGCAACGGCAAAAGCCGCTTATGCGCAAACCCTGTTTCAATTATCAGATGAAAAAATGACTGCAGAAGTGCAACAAGCACTCGATGAAGCCTTAAAAGCAGACCCAGCAGAACCCACTGCGCTGATACTACAAGGTCTGCAAAATTATAATAATCGACAGTATACGCAAGCAATCGCATCCTGGGAAAAGGCCAAGGTAAATGCAGGAAAAGTACAACGTGAGCGATTTATAGAGCCAGCGATTATTGAAGCGCGCAGACAAATGGGCGAGGTTGCACCGCCTGCCGTAAAAACACAGCAGCAACAAACAGCTGTGACACAGACGGCAAGCATTACCATTCACTTGGATATTAGTCCGGGTTTTAAAGCTAAATTAAGCCCCGAAGAGCGTATATTTGTCTTTGCTAAAGCAAAAATGCCAATGCCACTCGCTGCTGAGCGATTACAAGTTAAAGACTTACCTATTACGATAGTTCTGGATGATACCAAAGCAGCAATGCCAACAGCAAAAATTTCCTCAGCTGAGTTTGTTGAAATTACAGCGCGTGTTGCTTTATCGGGAAGCCCCAGAGCAGCAAAAGGGGATTTATACGTGACGGCAAAACAAGTGGCAGTGCATAAGGGTGTGGAATTAACATTAGTGATAGATAAGGTAGTAGAGTGATACGCTGTAGAGCGGACTTTAATCCGCTTGGGAATGGGAATTGAATAAGTTGTGCAATTATGACGCAGTATTTTTGTTTGCCTTCAAGGCGCGGTAACAGGCGCATAGCTAGCTACGTAACTGTTTCCGCAACGCAGAAGGCGAACAAAAAGACAAGTCAGAATGCACACGTTATTTGATTCCCATTCCTTGGCATAACTAGAGTTGAAGCCCTCCGTATAGGGTTATTTTTCTTGTTTTCAGGATTTTGAAATCCCAGCGAAGCGAGCTATTCACCCTGTTTAAAAGGTTTTTTCATTTGGTACTAGCCATCCACAAAAAAATTTTAACATTGTAGATAATTATTCACAGCATCCACGGTAACCGTTCAGCCTAGGGTGTTAAATCCAATATCAAAGGAGTCAGAATATCAAAGGGGTCAGAGTAATTTATTTATATAATTAACTCCGCCCCTTTTGATTTAGAAAGAATTATTTCGACAGTTTAATTAACTCTGACCCCTTTGATGATTGCACATGACTCTTGATATGGATAAATTTATTGATTTAATGGAAAAAATTGAAAACTCTGGCGCATTTTCGGTTGCCGGAAAATTAACGTCCATTCCCCCCTCTCTTACAGTTAAAGATTTAGGTACAGTGTCTTTACCTGTTATTGATTATCAGGCTAAACAATTAATAGAACTCAGTGAGCAAGCACCATTCGGCTATGGAGAAGAAACCATTGTCGATACAAAAGTCCGCAATGCCTGGCAAATTTCAACAGAAAATTTTTCAGTGACTAATCCTCAGTGGTTAAAAGCACTGCAACAGTCAGTCGATCAAATGGGCAAGGACTTAGGTCTGCATGACTGTAAAATAAACTTTGAGCCCTATAAGCTTTTAATTTATGAAAAAGGTTCTTTTTTTACCCCGCACCGCGATACTGAAAAAATGCCCAATATGTTTGCAACACTGGTGATTAACTTACCTTCTGAATATGAAGGCGGTGAGCTGATTGTCAGTCATAAGGGGCAAAGTCAACAGTATTCATTTGCTGAAAATGATGGTTTACATCCCTGTTTTGCTACGTTTTATGCTGATTGCTACCATGAAGTCCGCCCCATTCTCTCTGGCTATCGAGTCTGTTTAATCTACAATCTTGCTATTGCCAATAGAAAAAAACAACCACTATTATCTGATCAATTTAATATCAGCGAACAGGTTAATCATTTTATTGCAGAATGGTGTCAGGAAAAGGATGTAACACCTGCCCTGACTTATTTACTTGAGCATAGTTATTCTGAGACAAACCTTAGTCTTGCGAATCTTAAAAATGGTGACTTCGCCAAAACTTCAGTGCTGTTAAACGCAGCCGAGAAAAATAACTGTCAGGCCTATTTATGTTTAGTCACCTACTATCGTAGCAGCTATGGCGATACGCCGTATCATGGCAGGCGTTCTTACTATAATGACGATGATCTGGATGAAAGTGATTTTGAAGAATATGATGTTAATGAAGAAGAAATTTATGCACACGTTTTTATCAATTCTAAAGGTAAAAAACTAAAAATAAATAAACTATCTTTAGAAGAAAATGAACTGCTGGCAACCATTCCTTTACTGGATGGCGAAAGAAAATGCTCCATTTCTGAGGCGACAGGCAATGAAGGAGCGACCAAAAACCTTTGGTATCACCGTGGAGCTGTCATTATTTGGTCTAAGGAACAAAACTTTGACGTTATCAGCAAAACGGATATAGATTATCAGATTAATTTTCTAAAAAATATTCTGCGAGATAAGCACTTGGCAAAGAACGCAGAGCGCCAAAAAATCATCCAGTTAGCTGATAATATCGTTGCAAAACAAAGGGCTTATAGTGATGATGGTATTTCCAAAGAATTAATAATGATTGGCGATGTTGAAATACTTAAAAAATTTGTTTTTAAGCGTATAAAACATTCTTTTAGCCTTATTAAAGGTGAACTTTTCATAGATATAGTCGAGTTTTGTGGCTGGCAACAGTTTGAGCTAGAACTTCAGGAATATTTAACCCCTCAACGGGGGGCTATAGAATGGTTAGGTACCCTGTTAAGCATAGAATCTCTTTCTAATGAAGGCAAATCCGTCATAAAAAAATGGCTTAGTGAGTTATGGAAACCTTCTTTAGAATACAGCCTAACAAAGAAAGAAATAGGCAATGTGTTATATACCGTTGCATTGCTTAAGCTAGATGCAATAGCTGATGAAATGGTTGAATTTTTATCTTTACAGAAGGAGCCAACCTTTTTTACTGATACCTATGGAGCAGCGGTTATAGAGACATTTAAAAATCTTAATGGGCTTGATTATGACCCTGCAATCATGGATAAATTTATTGGCCAGCTCTGCCAGAGGATTCAAATGGATTTTTCTGCACCGCCATCTAAACCCATAGACTTTTCTCGTGACGGGCGTTTACAATGCAGCTGTAAATTTTGTACTAAAATTAATAAATTTTTACCCGATTCTGAGCAAAGTGAAATTAGATTTAACAAAACCTTAAAAAGAAATTTAACGCATATTGAATCTGAAATCATGAAAAGTCAGGTGGAAGTGAGCCTTGTAATGACGAGAAGTCCACCTAAATTTGAAGGTATTTGTAGAAAGAATGAAAAAAAATACGATAGATTGCTGGTATTATTTAATCATGCGCAACAAATACTGAGCAATTTACAAGATAAACGATAAGATGAACAGCTCTTTTTGTAGCCGTTTAGATCCCCCTTTATAAAATGAGAGTTGAGGAGCCTTTTTCTAATAAAACCTCCCCCTCCTTGATAAGAAATGGGCACGCAATAAGTTGAGTAACTGACGCAGGATTTTTGTTCGTATTCAAGGCGCACAAACTTAGCTCTAGCGAGCTACGTAACTGCTTGTGCAACACCGAAGACGGACAAAAAGACAAGTCAGTTTCAAGTGTGTCGTGCACGTTCCTAAGGAGGGGGACTGAACAGTTACGCTCTTTTTCCTTTTGAATGGTCTATTGCTGGACGGGGTATTCACCCCGTCCATAATACTTATCATGACTAACACTTATGAACATAAGTTACACTAACAATACCTTCGCCAAAATGAAAATGTACCCATTTTATAAATTTCACTACCTATAAGGTATTGATTTATATGAATAGAAAATAGCTATTTTGAACTTAAATACAAATTGGGGCTACCAACTTAATACGGGACAACTCCTTTACAAAATAAGTAGGGTGGGCAGAAAAGATTGCCCACCCTACAAATGATGGCTTGTCCCGTCTTAAGTTGGTAGCCCCAATTGGCGAAAGTATTGACGAATAGACGATATTTTCATTCCATTCGTAACAACGATACACTCTATATGACGAGCATTC
>CAZLLL010000107.1:0-8467 GCA_964560255.1 uncultured Methylomonas sp. | reverse complement strand
ATATTTTTATTTCCTTGTACCCTTCACAGTGTCAACTGGGCAATGAAGGATGCCATAAATTGTAGTTATTTATGGCGAGTTATCTTAGTAATGATAAACGTGATGAACGGGGTAAATACCCCGTCCAGCAACAAAGCTACCCAGCCTACAAGCAATTAAACCAAACGAAGACGATTTCTAACGGAGTGCAAAAACAAGTTTTTGCCTGTTTTAAGGAGTACAAAACCTTGCTTTTGTACTCCTTTTGAACATAACATAGGAATGGGAATTAAATAAGTTGTGCAATTATGGCGCAGTATTTTTGTTTGCCTTCTGCGTTGCGGAAACAGTTACGTAGCTGGCTATGCGCCTATTTATACGCCTTGAATACGAATAAAAATGCTGCGCCAGTTGCCCAACTTATTTCGTGCACGTACCTAAGCTCTTAATGTTGATGCCCGTGCCCATGTTCCTGTGCAATTCGCCTATAATCACAGCCATCAGACCCCATCATTTGTGCCGGTTTATCTGCGACTAAAGCGAGAACTCGTTCATCTAAAGTGCTATAAATTTCAGCTTCAAAACCAAAATAATGGCCTAGGCCAAAGCTGGTTTGTGGATATTGTACTTTTAAACGCTGAAACTGCCTGGCAATACGCTCAATAAGCGTGCCTGTAAATAAATAGTAAGGCAAAATACAAATTTGTGTCATGCCCAGCTTCACTTGTCTTTGCACGGCTGTTTCCAGGCGCGGAAAGGTAATCCCAGTGAAAGCAATATCAACCAGTTCATGATGCGTTTCTTCCCACAGCCAACGTGCCATTTTTGCAACCTCACCATTGGCAATTTTATCCGATGAACCACGTCCTAAAAGAATAACGCCTGTAGTTTTTGGATCAGGTACATCCATCTCAGCCATAAGCTGTTGCAGACGGCGCTTGATAATACTTAAGACAGCGCCATTTGCCCCGATATGCGCGGCATAAATAAAGTCTACCTCAGGATGGCGTTTTCTCGCCTGAGCCAGGTGCTCAGGAATTTCCATTTTTACATGCCCAGCGGCATTTAAAATTAATGGCACAACGATCACTTTTTTAGAGCTTTTCGCAGCTAAATCAAATCCTGCATCCAGCAATACCTCAGAAAACTCAATAAAACAGACATCAATATGCCACTCAGGGCGTTGCGTACGCCATTGCTTGGCAAACTCATTGATTTCAACATTACCTTGCTCTGCTCTTGAGCCATGACCAACTAATAATATACTGTATTCCATGCTTATGTCTGTGCTTTAATTGCTTTACGAAAACGATGACTAAACTGTGCATCATATAATTTTGATTTTTTGATCTCTTGCCAGTGTCTGGCTCCTAAAGCAGGACTCACAATAATCATCGCCTGAGAGTTAATGCCTGCTTGTTTGCATAACTCTTTTATCGTCGCCAATGTGCCATGAATTATTTGTTGCTCATCGGGCCAGCTAGCTTTGTGTACAACGACTATGGAAGATTCATCTTGCCAACCTGCAGCTAATAAATCTTCGCGAACTTTTTTTAACAAGGTAATGGACAGGTATAAGCAAAGTGTACAATGATGCCGTCCCAGTTCCGTTAAAGACTCACCGTCTGGCATCGGCGTTCTGCCTTCTACTCGACTGAATATAACAGTCTGTGTGACTTCGGGTAAAGTTAATGTTTCAATGGCTACCGCTGCGGAGGCCATTGCCGAAGTAACACCTGGAACAACAGCGATTTCGATGCCTGCCTTATCCAGAGGTTGTACCATTTCAATCAGTGCACCATATAGGCCTGGATCACCGGTTTGTAAACGAATGACAGTAGCATTATTAACAGATTGCTGGATTAACCAGTCAGTAATTTCCTCTAAAGTCATCCCTTTAGAGTCTTGAATGGTGCAGTCCGGTTTTGCCCATTGCGTTGCCGCTTTTGAGACTAAAGAACCCGCGTATAAAATTGCATCTGCCTGAGTAATCAGTTTTTGTGCTTTTAATGTGATTAGCTCAGGGTCACCTGGCCCTGCACCAACAAACCAGACTTTTGCCATATAGTTAAGTTTCTCTTGTTTTTATGTTCTGTATGAAAATTAATTTAAAGTGCGCTAGTTTAACATATGGATCGTGGTTAATTTCTTTTAGGCAAAAAAAAGGGAAGGCTATCAAGCCTTCCCTGCATCAGGAAAATTCCCTTAAACGCTTTGCTTAGAATCCAAAACCAGCGTATGCACCTGCTGTAAATCCTTCAGGGTCAACGCCATTTAAACTACCAAAAATCAGGTTATAACGGACATCAGCGCCAACATAAATATTATTCCATACCCTGAAATCAGCACCCGCACCAAAATGCATACCTGGCTCTAATACGGTTACCCCATCTGATGGAGGGCTAATGACGTGCATAGCAAAACCTACAGGAATAATCCAAGGTCTGATACGGCTACCCTTCATAAATTTAATTTTAGGTGATGCTGTTAAGGTGAATTGACCTACTTTAACAGAGCCACTAAGTCCTGAAGTTGCGGCTGGTGTTAGATTTCCTACACCACCAACTACAGCCGTGACAACAGTTGTTATAAGTGGCTGTAAAACTAACTTTGTTTGATCAAATTCTTTGTATTCAAACATGATTTCACCAATCACTTCAATACTATCTGTAAGGCCAAATAGATCATCACTTAATACAAGATCTAAGCCTGCGCCAACATACCAGCCATCTTTATCACCATTTTTTTGAGAAACTAGACCAAGGCCGCCAGCGGTATCAGTTAGAATGTCACCAAAACGATCATTGTTATTTCTCGCATAACCACCGCGGAAAAAAACCATATTGCCGCCACGTTTTGTAGCTTTCTCTGCTGCCTGTCTCTCTAGCTTTGCCATTCTCGCTTTTAGATCAGAAATTTCATCTGCGTTCGCCAGTGGTGCAACAGTTAGACCTGCTACTGCCAAAAGTGCAGCGGCTGCACTTAGGGCTAATTTAGTTTTTTTAATCATATTTCCCCCCCAAGGGATATTTTTAATTATTGAGTGATCCTTAACTATCAATGTTCCTTAATTACAACAATTCGTATCTTTTTTACAACAATCTAGCACGGTCAAAATAATAACAGTAAATTCCATTCCTTTCAAGTCATAAATTCATTTTTTTAAAAATAATCTTTCTTTATTTATCAGTAGCTAATAATATTATAGTAATAATCAACATAAATAAAGTGTATTTTTTGTCACAATGTTGCAAATAAACAACTAATTTTTTTATGTTTTTACCATTTTTTATGAATATGTTTAAAATTTAACACCTGCACTCTTTAAGCTTATCTTTGACAGGTACTAGTGTGATCACCGTTGCTAATCAGGTAAAATAATGCTTAAAGAAGTGGTTATAGCCATTAGTGCAGAAGTATTGGCTACCGTTTTAATACGAGACGTTTGAAAATCGTAGGGCGCGGCTTCAGCTCGCCAATACCGGAGCTTATTTTAATGGCGGGCTGAATCCGCGCTCTATGGATCTACTGTATGTCCCGCCTTAAGGAATCGGAATCAAATAAGTTGTGCATTCTGGCTTGTCTTTTTGCTCGCCTTCTGCGTTGCAGCAATAGTTACGTAGCCTGCTATGCGCTTATTGCCGCGCCTTGAAGGCAAACAAAAATACTACGCCATAATTGCACAGCTTATTCAATTCCCATTCCTAAGGAACATGCACGACACACTTGAGCAACTGACTTGTCTTTTTGTCCGTCTTCGGTGTTGCACAAACAGTTACGTAGCCTGCTATGCGCCGTGTGTGTGCCTTGAATACGAACAAAAATCCTGCGTCAGTTGTGCCCAACTTATTTCGTGCCCATTCCTAAGCTTGTAGCCTAAATAGCCCTGAAAATATTAATCAATGTTAACAGACATTTTTCACCCAGCGATTCAAGCCTGGTTTAAACAGACCTTTGTAGCGGCGACTGAAGTTCAAAGCCAGTCATGGGCTTCAATTGCTCAGGGAGCACATACCTTGTTAGCTGCGCCGACAGGTTCAGGTAAAACCCTGGCTGCTTTTTTAGTGGCGATTGACAGCTTGTTAAAAGAAGGTTTAAAGCACGGTTTGGCCGATGAAACCAGGGTACTTTATATCTCTCCGTTAAAAGCTCTATCGAATGATATTCAGCTCAATTTACAGCGGCCATTACAAGGCATTCGACAGCAAGCCTTGTTGCTGGGTCTAGCCGATCTAGACATAAAGGCCTGGGTTAGAACAGGCGATACACCACAGTCAGAACGTGCTAAAGCCGCTAAAACACCGCCACATATTCTGGTTACTACGCCAGAATCTATTTATATCCTGTTAACATCGAAATCGGGCCGAACATTACTCAGCACCGTTAGAACAGTTATCATTGATGAAATTCATGCCGTTGCAGGTAGTAAACGTGGCTCACACTTGAGCCTTTCATTAGAGCGCTTACAGGCTTTAGTCTTACAAAACAATCCACAACATAAATTACAAAGAATTGGCTTATCTGCCACACAAAAACCGATACAAACGATGGCCAGTTTTCTTTTAGGTCAACGCGAAGAACAGTGCAATATTATTGATACGGGTCATGCACGACAACGTGATTTAGCGCTAGAAATACCCAACTCCCCTTTAACAGCGCTGATGTCTAACGAAGTCTGGAACGAAATTTATGACAGATTAGAAGCCTTTGCCAATCAGCATCACACGATGCTGGTTTTTGTCAACACACGCAGATTAGCAGAACGTGCGGCACGATTTATTGCTGAACGGATTGGTGAAGAGCATGTGATGGCACATCACGGCAGTATGGCGAAAGAAAAGCGCCTGGAGGCAGAACAAAAGCTAAAACGGGGGGAATTGAAATGTCTGGTGGCAACAGCGTCCTTAGAATTGGGCATTGATATTGGTGATATCGACCTAGTTTGCCAGCTCGGCTCACCGCGCTCAATTGCTGCATTTTTACAGCGAGTAGGTCGATCAGGTCATTCCATAGGCGGCACACCTAAAGGACGGATTTTCCCACTAACACGAGATGAACTAGTAGAAACCACGGCCTTATTAAAGGCAGCCTGTCTGGGTCAGCTGGATCGTGTCATTATTCCGCAGCAACCTTTGGATGTCCTGGCGCAGCAAATCGTAGCCGAAGTCAGTGCTCGCGAATGGCAAATTGATGAACTGTACCATTTATTTAAACAAGCCTGGCCGTACCGCAATTTATTACAAGATGATTTTGATACAGTGATTAAAATGTTATCCGAGGGCTTTTCCACGCGACGCGGAAGGCGGGGAGCCTATTTACATTTTGATGGGGTCAACCGGCAAGTTCGACCGCGTAATAATGCTCGACTCGTTGCTTTAACCAATGGCGGGGCGATTCCTGATCAATTTGATTGTGATGTAATGTTGCTGCCGGAAAGCCTGCGGATAGGCACTATTGGAGAAGATTTTGCTTTTGAAAGTATTCCCGGTGATATTTTTCAATTAGGGAATAATTCATATCGGATTCTAAAAACAGAAACAGGGAAAGTGTTGGTTGAAGATGCCAAAGGTCAACCGCCCAATATTCCCTTCTGGTTTGGTGAGGCACCGGGGCGTAGCGAAGAGTTGTCTTTTGCCGTTTCAGAATTACGTAAAAAGATAAATCAACAACTGGAAAACTCTGCTACTGCTGCGCAATGGCTGGCAGCGCATTATCAAATATCAAACGCAGCAGCGGAGCAATTAAACCACTATCTGGCAACAGCAAAAGCGGCTTTAGGTAGGTTGCCGACACAGGAAAATATCGTCTTTGAACGCTTTTTTGATGAAGTCGGGGATATGCATTTAGTCATTCACTCTGCCTATGGTTCGCGTATCAATAGAGCATGGGGACTTGCGCTGCGCAAACGTTTTTGCCGTAAATTCAACTTTGAATTGCAGGCCTCGGCTCTGGAAGACAGTATTGTTTTATCGCTGTCATCTACGCATAGTTTTCCTTTAGAGGAAGTCAGCAAATACCTGCATTCAAGCACCGTATGTGATGTTTTAATCCAGGCTTTGCTGGATGTGCCGATGTTTCCCATGCGCTGGCGCTGGAATGCGACTATTTCATTAGCTGTTTTACGCAATCAGTTTGGCAAACGTTCGCCACCCTATTTCCAGCGTTCAGATGCGGAAGATCTGGTCGCCGTGTTATTTCCAGACCAGATTGCTTGTGGAGAAAATATCGCTGGGGATCGTATTGTGCCTGATCACCCACTGGTTAAACAAACTATCCATGATTGTTTGCATGAAACCATGGATATTGATGGCTTGATTCATTTATTACAGAGGATAGAAAGTGGCGAAGTCATCATTTCATGCTGCGATCTGACCTCACCTTCGCCATTATCTCAGGAAATCCTCAATGCTAGACCTTATGCTTTTTTAGATGATGGTGCAGCAGAAGAACGGCGTACGATGGCAGTTAAATCGCAGAACTTTCTGCAAGCCGCAGATGCAGCTGAATTACGCCAGCTGGATAATGCGGCAATTGAAAAAGTTAGACGAGAAGCCTGGCCTGTTATTAGAACAGCCGATGAATTGCATGATGCTCTAATGGTTTTGGGCTTTCTGACTGAACACGAAGCCGATAAAGGTGGCTGGCAGGTTTTTTTTAAAGAATTAACAGAGCAATCCAGAGCAACCCGAATCAGCATCACTGCGGGCGAAACACTATGGATTACAGCTGAACGATTGCATCAGTTTCAATTATTGTTTGTGGATGCACAAATAAATCCTGTTATCAAGGCGATATCAAGTAACACAGAAGATGAAAATTTTCTGCTTGAAATAATCCGCAGTAGGCTAGAAGGTTTAGGGCCGGTCACACCCGCTCAATTAGCCGCTCCGTTAGGTATTAATTCGGCAAAAATTGAAGCAGTTCTGTTAGCGTTAGAGCAAGAAGGCTTTGTTGTTAGAGGTCATTTTACGCAAAGCAAATCAATAAATAATGCTTCGCTTTTGGAATGGTGTGAACGACGTTTATTAGCACGTATCCATCGTTATACGCTTAATCGTTTACGCAATGAAATAGAACCTGTCAGCATTGCCAATTTTATGCGCTTTTTGTTTACATGGCAGGGGCTAGATGAAAAAATTCAGGGCGTAGAAGGCTTAGCTGCAATATTACAACAACTGGAAGGCTATTCAATACCCGCACAGTGCTGGCAAAGCGATATCTTGCCAGCAAGAGTTGAGCTGTTTTCTTCAAGCATGCTGGAAATCCTGACTCTGAGCGGTCGCATTAGCTGGTTACGACTCAGCGTTACTGCTCATCAGGATAAAATTAAAAGTGCACCCGTACGCTTGACACCTATCGCTTTAATTCAACGCAGCAATCAAGCACAATGGCAAAGACTCTCACCGATTCCAATAGTAGAAGAGCAGAATCTTAGTGGCCTAGCCGAAAAAATAGTGACAGTATTAAAAAACCAGGGTGCTTTATTTTTTAGCGATATTGTTCGGCACACCAGAGCATTGAAAACTCAAGTGGAAAATGCATTGGGAGAACTGGTCAATTGGGGGTTGGTGACATCAGATAGTTACGCAGGATTGCAGGCACTCATCACGCCTGCATCCAAACGTCCGAGGATAGGGGCAAGAAGAGGGCGCCAGGCGGCTATTTCTGGATTCGATAATGCCGGACGCTGGAGTCTACTACAGGTAGATGGTGATAGCTCGTCAATAAATGACAAGGATTTGGAGTTTATGGCTATGGTTTTATTAGAGCGCTATGGGGTGGTGTTTAAAAAAGTTTTACAACGGGAATCAAAACTCCCGCTCTGGCGTGATTTATTGCGAGTTTACTGGCGTTTAGAAGCGCGCGGTGAAATTCGTGGGGGGCGTTTTGTCGAGAGTGTCAGTGGGGAGCAATTCGCTTTACCTGCCGCAATCGGTACTTTAAAAAAAGTCCGTGACAATAAAAATTCAGGGGAGCTGATAACCCTTTCATCAGCTGATCCTTTAAATCTGGTTGGAATATTATTGCCTGGCGAAAAAGTAGCAGTGACGGATCAAAGTCATATCGTTTTTCTTGATGGTATTGTCATTGCGGTACAACATAAAAGTGAAATAAAGTATTTATCTGAAGATGAGAATATTAAACAGCAGGTTAGGCTGGAGCTAGGAAAATTAAGAGCTGTTTCTCGGATAAGGAAATAAGGAACGTGCACGAAATAACTTGTGCATTCTGACTTGTCTTTTTGTTCGCCTTCTGCGTTGCAGAAACAGTTACGTAGCTAGCTATGCACCTGTTACCGCGCCTTGAAGGCAAACAAAAATACTGCGTCATAATTGCACAACTTATTCAATTCCCATTCCATAGCAGGCTACTCACATTGAGCGGGTATGGTTTTATATTGGCTCTTTTCCCTTTGGCGTGGTCAATAAAAATAATATAAAACAATGCATTACATTGCATTTTCTTAGTCATATTTTTTAAAAAATAA
>CAZLLL010000106.1:0-8471 GCA_964560255.1 uncultured Methylomonas sp. | reverse complement strand
TCCCTTATCATTTACACCCAAGTATAGTTTACACTTTTGCTTATTTAAACAGCACAGAGGTAAAAATCTTTCGACGTGTACAATTGTAACCGTTCAGTCCCCCTCCTATCAGGGAGGGGTTAAATAGACGGTGGTGACTCCTATTAGCTGTTAATGCAGATTACTACCAAGAAAAGCCTGTTGACGAAATAATTATTATAATATTAAACAATGAGTTATATATTTACCGTATTATGCACAGTCAATAGTAGTCACTACCCAATTTCTAACAGTTATGCCAAGCGAATACGGGTAAGCATGGTTTTAAATATTCAGAAATATTTGTATTGTATCCATTTGCATTTTGTAAATGGTAACTCACAATTAATTTATTTTTGGGACGGCTCAATGCAACATAAAATAAACGTTTTTGCTCTTCTTTATGTTGCTCCAATTCATCTTCAGGAGTCTCTTTAGGTCGCCATCCTGGATATTGGCCAGTTGTCACTTCGGGAAGTATAACTGTTTCAAATTCAAGACCTTTAGAGCGATGAATGGTACTAATAACCAATCTATCTTTACCTTTTTTAATTAAATCAGATTCTTTTAATGTAAATAATTTTTGATAACGCGGGCTAATCTCATTAAATAAATCTTGAATATGATCTTCATAACCTTCGTCTTTAAGCCAGCTGCATAATTTGTGTTTTACTTCATGCATTATCGCTTCTTTGCTCTCTTCTTCATACCAACCACGTTGTTGATACGCATATTCAAGCCATGCTTCTAAAATATCGCTTAATTCGATTTTATCTCCAGAAGCATAAAAACTACGAAAAAAATTATTGATTTCAGTTATCTTTATTTGTAAGGGGTTTGAAAGGTAATCTTCCTCATCAATGATTTGATCTATCGCATTCAGTTTTTCTTTAATCATTCCAACCAAAAGTTGCATTAATGAGGCGGTTGCTTTTACATCATCAAGGGCATTATGGCTATTAACGCCAACTAAATTATGTGACACCAGTAAACTTTCTAACTTATAAGATTCTTCATTTGGTAATAATGCTCTCGATAATAATAAAGTATCAAATTGGGCTGTTTTGGTTGCTTCTTGAAAACGCCTTGCTAAACAAATATCACCCAGATTTACTATCCCCATACGCAGCATTGTATTATCAAAATGCATATTATGTGCAATCAAAGGTTTATTGCCAATAAAATCAAAAAAATCATTAAATACATCACCTGCTTGCTCTCCTGCATTCACTTTTTCTCGGCTGATTTTATGAATGTTAGAGCTGGCTTCAAATTCCTGATCAAGCTTAGTATTTTGATCCGTTAGACCGATATTAATATATTTATCAAATTCATCTACAACAATACCATTTTGTATTTTAACTGCGGCTAGTTGAACTATCTTTGATTTATCAAAATCAAGCCCTGTAGTTTCAGTATCAAATATGACAATCCCCTCGTTTTCCCAAGCGTTAACCAATGTTTTTAAACGGTACTGGAATTTATCGATTCCAATTTCTGAAATGTCAGAAATAGAAATATTTTGAGCATACAATTTATCAACAAATTGCATTGCACTCTTCTTATTAATACGATTGTCATTAATTTTTGTTTTAGCTAATCGATAAACAATATTATACCAATCAATTCTATTAGCTGTGCCTTTATGCATTCGAATCAAGCTAAACCAATCTTGAATGATCGGTTTTTGCATTAAATCAGAAGAGCTAACCCTAAAATAGTGTGTTTTACTGGTATCAAGAAATGCACATAGAGCGTCGACTCTTTTATTGGTTGGCAGTAGTAAACCTATATCTCTTATTTTTTCTTTATTATTCTTAAGAATAGAATCAATTGCCTGTTTTATTCCCTGGTATTCTTCAGCAATAGAATAATAACGAAGAAGCATTGTTGAATACCGACAGGGCCCTTGGTTACAAGCTATTATTTCTGACATATTCCAGTGAGTTTTACGATAAGAATTTAATACCTTAACAATTTCTGTATTAGAACGGTAATTATTAACCAGAGAATGTTTAATAAATTCATGTACTTCTTTTTTTACTATTGCATTATCCGCACCTAAAAAACCATAGATTGATTGTTCGGTATCACCCACAGCAAAAATATGTGTTTTATCTGCTTTTAGCTTGCTAATAATACGCCATTGGATTGGATTTAAATCTTGCGCTTCATCTACTTGAATAAACTTTCTGTGTATTACTTTTTGGGTTAAATTTATTAAACCAGAGCAAAGAATGTCATCATAATCAATTGAGTAAGTCTCTGACTTTATCTTTTTAAAATTCATCAAAATTTGCCACAAGAGATTAGCACTGTGAATGTAATCAATCTCTTTTTGTAAGCCGACTACGCTAACGTGACACGCTAAAATGGCAGAATGCAATTTCTCTTTTATTTGCTCTTTGGCAAACTGAATGGTTTCACGATCTGTAGATAAATCTAATAATGATAAATAGGGATACAGTTTGGGAGATAAAAAGTGATAATGGCTTAATTCGGTTGTGGGTAATGTTATTGAGGAGTGCTGAGTAAACGAATCTGCTATTAATTCAGTGTAAACACACGGTGGGGTAATAAGCGCATCAGTAAACGCAGATTTTTTTACTTGCTCAAGCGCAGAGTAAAAAAACTCATTTCTATATTCATCATTTAAAATAGTTGCAAAACGAAATTTTACCGATAAGTCCTTATTATTACGATGTAGATCCAAACAAAAATTATGAAAATTTCCAATAAAAGGACTACGCCCCTCTATCACATTTGCGGCTAGATCACGCTTAGCTCTATCACGCATTTCTTGTGCCGCTTTTGTTGTGAAAGTTAAGCAAATAATCTCTTTATCATCGTCATAAAGCTCAAGTGCTCTTTCAAGACGCTTGGTTAAAATCATCGTTTTTCCCGAGCCTGGTGGAGCCGCTAAAAAATGCAAGCCTGAATCAATATCGACCAACTCTTGTTGGTTTTCATCTAAATTAAAAACTTCATTTTTTGACTGGATAAAATCCCTATCTTCTGTTTTTATTTGTACTTCTATTTTTTCAAGTAAGTGCTTCTTTTTAGGTGATTGCTTTTTTTGAGATAGTTTTGTGTCATTTATTTTTCTTGCGAAAAATTCTTTCTCAATCTCATATTGTTGTTTCTGTTTTTTTAACGCTTCGACTTGTGATTTTAATTGTAATGTTTCTTTTTCATGTGAAGAAGAACTAAGTGACATTGTTGTTTTAGCTAAAGATGAGTCGGCTTTTTTTAGATTTTCTTCATATATATCAAGTTGAGTCTGTAAATAATAATTTTGCTCTTCAAGTTTATTTATTTCTACTGCAAATAACTGTTTATCACTAGAGAGCCTTTGTTGTTCACGTAACTCATTATCTAAAGCGAGAGACGGTTCAGGAAAGGACTTTTTATTAAAGGAACTGGGAAGTTTCTTTAATTTTTTATGCTCTTCTAAGTAAAAATACTGTAATTGAAAAGCCTCTTCAAATAGTTTAACTATTTCCCCAGAGTTTAAAGACGAAGGTTTAAAATGAGTGCTTTCATTCCCTTTTCTTCTTAATTTATGGGCGGCTCCCTTCGTTAAGAGACAATCAAATTTATGACTAAATTTAAAAATCATTTCATTTAAGCTAACTTGTTCTCTAAAATCAATACCAAGCACTTCTTGCATGATACCTTCGGTAAAGATACGAAGGGCTGTAGGGATATATTCATACTGCCCATTAACATAAAGATTTTCAGCTGAATAGACGATTTGAAAAAGATCATTATTTTGAGATTTTAATGCCATAAAGTTAGATTTCATTAACCACACCTTATTAAGGATAAATGCAAAAATAAGCATTATCTTCTTTATAAACCAAAGCCGGAAAAGTATTATGAAAGTATTTATTAACCTCTTTTAATGCCTCTTCTTTTGTCAACGATTCAATAAAAAATGGTATCCCTAATAAAGAGGCAAAAGTAACTTTTAAAGGCTCATTAGTAAAAGAAAGCAGTTGATCAATATCTATCAAATTATTTGTATTCATAGTGTTTTTTAACCTAGTGATAATTTAGAGAAATGAAGACGTTAAAGTACATTTTACTCTTTAATTATAAAATGATTTTAAATATGATATAAGAATGGAAGCTAATTTCCCTACCCCGAACATCCACTTTTTCTGAAGCAATATAATGTTTGAAATAACGCGCCATGCTTTCGGAGAACTAGATGAGATCACTGGTATTTAAAGGGAGTACTTGGGCTACATATGAAGAACTTAGGCTAAAAGACAGGAAGCTACACAAGATACTTTGCCGTTTATTGAAAGAAATGCTTCGTGATAACCCAAGCACTGGTACTGGAAAACCTGAACCATTAAGGAATGGGAATCAAATAACGTGTGCATTCTGACTTGTCTTTTTGTTCGCCTTCTGCGTTGCGGAAACAGTTACGTCGCTAGCTATGCGCCTGTTACCGCGCCTTGAAGGCAAACAAAAATACTGCGTCATAATTGCACAACTTATTCAATTCCCATTCCTAAAGCATAATCTCTCTGGTTTGTGGCCTCGCCGTATTAGTCAGAAAGACCGTGTAATTTATAAGTACAATAAAGATTACATTTATATTTTTGCTATTGGCGGACATTACGATCAATTTTAAATTGCCCTGACGTAAAAATAGCCAGCTCGTCTGGTTAATTTTGATGACCTAAATGAGCAGCTAAATCAAAATTCTCAAAATAGCTCCAGACCACCCAGTACTCAGGCACCCTAAAACAAATCAGCTGCTCATATTATTGCGTGCCCATTCCTGCGCTAAAACATCCCCATCACGACTGCATAAAACCTAAATCCCGAACAGTAAAATTACCCAGATTAGGGTATATATTGAGCAGGTCGTTATCGGTGACTCCCATCCATTTCGCCAGTGTCGCCCCGTATTGATCAGTAGAATATTTTGGGATAAAACGTCCTGAGCCAACATCTTGTGAGCCAAAGAGTTTTTCCTGTCTGTGTATGCCTTCCGCTGTACTTGAATACTCAATGACTTCACCATGAATTTTTCCGCCATCCACTGCACCTCCCATCACCATATAATCAGTGGCCCAAGCGTGATCCGTTCCCGTTCCGTTGCTGGTTAATGTACGCCCGAATTCAGAGGCAGTAAAAGTTGTTACGCTGTCTTCAGCCCCCAGTTCTTCAAGGGTATTCTGGAAACTAAACAAAGCATCATTGAGTAGAGTCAATAATCGGCTGTGCTCTTCGAGTTGATCTTTGTGGGTATCCCAACTGGATAAGGCGACAAAAAATGTTTGCCTCTTTAAACCCAGTTCCTCTCGAATGGAGATCATTTCTGCGACAGCACGTAATTGTGTTGCCAGACTATTTGCCCCAGGTAATGGTGTTTGAAATGAGATGGCGTTTTGCTGTAGCTTATTGCGTAACAGGTTTGCCCGGAGTCGAGTATCCAGAAAGGCGTTAGCAGCATGAGCTTGCAAGGGGTCGGTACGTGGCAAGTCTAAAATGGCTTTCCAGGCCGCAGAACGAACGGGTCGCCTAGGATCTGCATAAACATCCGCCTGGCCATTAAAAGCTTCAAAGGTACCAATCGAAATCGGTGTTCTGGCTTCGATACTGTATGAATGGTTAAGTTCATTAACGCTGGCTTGCCAAGGGTTATTGCCCGCTATTGTAAATGCAGGTGGCACATTCGGGTTAGTATTGGCCGTGCTCAGGAGATCGGCCAGCCGACCGCCCCAACCAGGATAAATAATACCGGCAGCAGGTGCCAGACCGGTATGCCAGATTTCTTGCTGCTTGTCATGTGCGAATAAGTTAGGGGGGACATTTAAGCTGGCGTTATTGTCGGTATGATCAAAAAACTCGGTACGCGAGATAGGCTCAAATAAATTTCCCGTATTGGCAATCACGGCTAACTTATTCGAGTCATAAAGATCACGTAGATTAGTCAGGGCTGGGTGAAAACCATGGCTTCCCCCGTTAATTAAGTGTAAAGCAGCACGGTTAATTGTCATACTCTGGCGTACATCCGCATAATGTTGATATTCCGGATCTGTATTGGGTATAAAAGTGTTTAGCGCATCATTACCACCCGGGAGAAATACGCAGACGAGGCTTTTATGATCCGTTAAACTCGCATAATCTTCGGGTGCTGCAAAGGCCGATTGAATAAGTTGCAGTTTGCCATAGCTAGAGAACATCGATGAGCCCGCTGTAAACATGGCCAGGTTTTGTAGAAAAGATCTACGCTTAAGGTTGATTTTAGTTTTCATTGTGATGGCTGCCTATTTTTGTATCATGTATTCGGGAGAATTTACAATCAGTGAGATAGCATCTCTAACCTTGGCGAGTACTTTTTCTTGCTGAGAAAGGTTAACATTATCGAAGCTGGGATCATCAAGATGTGGACGTATAATGGCACGTAGCTCATCGCTCATGCCACCGCTCATAAGCACAATGTTTAAATGTTCCAGTAGCGCATCCAGGTTTACAGCAATAGCCACCTCATTATCCAGACGTAATGATGACCAGAAAGTATGGGGGGGGCGATATATCAGCGTATTGAGAATATTAGTCAATGCCATACTGGTGTTTTCTGTGACAATTTGAAATTCTGGTGCAACCAACTCCAGATCACGTATCACACCAGGGGGCGAGTAGTCAGGGAGAAAAAAGTTGAATACCGAAGGTGCGTCTAGGATGCGCTGGGCAATACTTAGATTAAAGTCAGTCTGATAATCGACTGTGTATAGGGGAACCCCGGCTGGTATGATCCATGGCCATGGATTATTCTCAACTTTTACAGCATTAAAGGTACGCAAGAGATGAGTAATACGTAACAAAGGCTCCCTTAATTTTCCGAAGCCAGTGATGTTTTTATAGTCCTTACGCGCTTCGTCGTCCAGTAATATTGCTTTGACAACGGCGGCCATATCGCCGCGTATACCTAGCCCATTATCATTAAATTTACTCGCAACACGCGACACATAGGCAGGGCTAGGATTACTACTGACCAATCTTTGGATCAATAATTTGCCAATGAAAGGCCCTACATTGGGATGATTAAAAATATTATCCAGTGCATCATCAAGATCCTGGCGAGCATTTTGCCCTGCGGGGAGTGGCGGCGCACCATTTAATAGCTGTTTTTCTTCGGTGTCGTGAAATTCTTCGTGCGCTTCCATGGGTAGCGTGTTATCAGCATGAGCATGGTCTGAGCCTCCCTGCGCCCAATTTGTATTGTTAAAATTCCAGCCCGTAAAAACACGAGCAAACTCCTGTACTTCGAACTGGCCATAAGCCGGTATAGGCTTACCCTCAGCATCCCGTTGTAGTGTGCCATCAAGATTCAGTTCGTGCAAACCAATACTGAACAGTTGCATTACTTCACGTGCATAATTTTCATCAGGGCGAATATTGCGTGTGAGATCTGCCTTTTCATTTTTCACATGACCCAGGTAAATACCCATGACAGGATGCAGGCTGACATCACCGAGTAGATCTCTGTAATTACCAAAAGCGTGCTGGGAAAGCATATCGTAATAACTTGCCATGGCAAATTGGGAACGTTGTAATTCTATTGGTCTATCCGCAACAACCAGAATTTCACTGAGTGCAAAGGCAACACGCTGGCGTAACTGATCGGCTCCGTCGACAGCATTATTCCACCAGACGAAGCGATACTGTATTGACTCAACATCAAAAAGGCCATCTACGCCCGCCGTAGTTACTTCCGTTAAACTGACAGGACAGCCACTCTCGGGGGGATTAGCCAGGCAATATGCATGTCTGGCCTGATACATTGCATAGGTACCTGGCAGTAATAGACTGGGACTTGTATTGTTAATTTGATCATCAATCCAGGCCTCAAAACTCCCTAAACTAATTAGATGGTCAATGGCCCCTGTTGTTGGGCCAAAGGTTGCCTGCGTTAAAAATCGAGAGGCTGCCATTCTGTTACCGGTACCAGGCCCTGGTGGTTTATTAAAAAGAGACCTAAAGATATTAAGGTCAGCAAAACTTACCCTGCCATTACCATCTAAATCCGCATCGGCATCATTCGTACCAAAGGCTATTTTAAATAAATTCAGGTCTGCAAAACCGACTAAACCACTATTATCCAGATCCGCATCGCAGAGATTGCCAAAGCCATCATTATTACTGTCGCGCTGATCTGGATTGGCAACCAGACTGCAATTATCCAGGATATCGTCCAGGCCATCGCCATCGCTATCCAGCGCAAAGCATATTATGGGCAGCCCTAATGCCAGCGATATAACTAAGGCCGGTAAAATTTTTAATTTTATCAACTGTTGACAACGCCAGAGATACAGCTTGTATAAGGTTCTTTGGGTATTCATCATTTATTCCTTTTTTATGTGTTAGGGGATAGAAATCAAATAACGTGTGCATTCTGACTTGTCTTTTTGTTCGCCTTCTGCGTTGCG
>CAZLLL010000105.1:0-8504 GCA_964560255.1 uncultured Methylomonas sp. | reverse complement strand
TTTAAAATTAAAAGTTAATCGAAAAATATAAAACCATACCCGCTCAATGTGAGTAGTAACAGGCCTAATACGGTAAGTATGAGTCCATTGGCACTAACATCCAGTTTTTTTAAGTTATCCCAGGTTATGATACCAGTATCATTAAGATAGGCGAGTAGCCCTGCTATCCAAAATACGAGTCCTGATTTAATGGGAATTGTTATCCAGACTTGTAGTAATCCTGCGAATTTTCCTATCATTAGGATAATACTCCATTATTCAGGCATTAAAGGGCAGCGATGCTTAGGGCAATCGGGTATACAATCGCCCATCATAGTGGGTATCCATCCATTCGGATATGTGTCACAGTCACAAGCCGAGTCATTAGCGCACACATGCGTAACAAGTTTTATCACCCTATTAACAGAGGTCGTTGGCTGCTCTTTTCCTGGTAATTGGGAAAAACCCTTTTCGCCAGTGAGTATTTTTTTATCTTTGAGTGCATCCTTCATCCACTGACGGCTTGACTCATACTTGCCTAATAATTCAAAAATTTCTAATTCTAAATCTTCGCCAGTATCAGCCTGTTTTAACAATAGGGTGAGTTCATGCTCAATTTCATCTGCCTGAGTACCTAATAATTCTTTTAACTTAGGACAAATAGTATGCGCTGCATTTAAAATATCTTCTGTTTTATACATCAATAACCTCATTAGTCTGTTACGGTATTTTATACACCCACATAAGTAAAGGCTGCCCAATGATATGGTTCAGAAAAGTCATGAGCTGAGTCATGAACAGCATAATACAGCCACTTAGCAGTTTCTTTAGATAAATATATCTCATTTGAACCTTTGAGAAAACCTTTACTTGCCTGCCTGAAATAGTTCAGTTTTTCTTGTTTACTGGTATCACGTAACCATTGCTGGGCTTGTTGTAACGCTTCCGGAGGTGATAGTTGTTTCTGTTGCCACAATCCATAGAACCGTATCATTAAAAGAGTGCTACTTATTTCAGAAACAGCCCATAAAGAGGCGATAACACCTGCAGCCCCGTTTGTAATAAGCCAGCCGATAAACTCACAACTTCGTCAGGCAAAGTTGTTCCCGGTAACCCCGTTTCACAGGCTGACAAAGTGACCAAGCGCGCCTTTAAACGTTTTTTTAATATTTCTTCCAACGTTATTTGTTGGTGATTTGCCATTAGCAATCCACTTTGCAGTGGTTTTTGGAAGTCATTATAACCATGGCAAGAAAAATGCAATACATTATAATCAGGTAAAGCCTTTAATACAGAATTTTTCGTAGCTTCTTGCTGAGAGAGAACTTTATAATTGCTAAACAAGGTTTGAATCGTTTCGATTTCTAACTTGGCAGTAGATAAATCATTACCTGGGTTTTCTATTGCCAGTAATTTATCCGATTTAACATGTTGAGCCAGTAAATCAGCTTCTTTGAGTACCTGAGCATTGGGTGCGTAACTAATTGTCAATTTATCTGCAACATAATATTTACCCGTTTGATGGAGTTTATTATATGCCCATGCTGCGTGTAAGGGGAGTAACCCTAGTAGTTCTACTGGAACTAAAGTGACTTTACCTGAGGATGGCAATGCCTCAACAATAGGAAGCATAATAACTTCCCCAACCCAGTGAGTGGTATCATTTAAAGTCTGTGTCCACTTTGAATGCGCTTTTTCTTTTTCGTCATTAGCTTGTAGCAAATATATTTCAGCTTCTGCTAATACAGTATTTGAAGCCTTTTCTTTTTTTACCGTGTTTCTTTGATCTTCTGCAGCTTGTGCTTTGTGCGAACTGATTAACTTGTTGTCATAATCCCTAAAATAATTTTGCCTTTTTAAGTCGTTATTTTGTTTAGCTTGAATATCCAGAAACTCTTTTGATTTATCCGCTTTTTCAACCCTGTTTTTTCTTGTTTGCAATAACCAGCAAGTTACCTTCAAAATAAGGGTAAACGGGTTATTAGGCCAAGGCTTTTTTTGTAAATTGTCAGGCATTTCGAAATATGCAGGCACAGAATCTTTTATAGACCACGGTTTTTTGTCTTTTTTTTCTTTTTCAAAGTGTTGTAGTAAGTCATTTTCAGATAATTTAGGTAACCAGATAGGAATAATGCCATTTTCTTGCACCAGAATTGCCAAACCGCCAGCGGATGTAGATAGAATATAGACTAGAGACCTGTTTTTGACTATATCCTCGAGATTAGTCAACATATTTTCAATAGAGTCGAAGCTTAAAAATTTTTCATAGCCCACTATTTTGCGAATATTATCAATAATTGTTTTCCATTTTTCGTGGATAGGTCGTAAGGCTAATTGAGTTTCTTCAGAAAATTCTGTGCTATTTTCTGTATTGATTGATTTTGTAAAATCCTCGTAGCTTTTTCCCAGCTGCACGCTATGCAGCGAGCCTTCTTGTTGTGTAAAAGGAGATGAAGCTGTTGTTTTTTGTTTATCTTGAATGAAATCAGTAAAAGTCTCTTGTGTTAGCTCTTTCTGTGGTGCAGAGTTTTTTCCTGTAACAGACTGTTCCGTCAATTGTCGCCATTCATTACGAATATTCCAATATCGCGTATAAAGTTCCTTATGCGTTTTTTTCAATTCATCTAAATTAGCCCGTTCCTTTGCCAATGATTCATTTAACATTTGAGCCAATCCATACTCTAGTGTAACGACAGCTTCCTTTAATTTACCTGTTTTAACCAAAGCATAAGCAACTTGTGC
Organism: uncultured Methylomonas sp.; assembly: GCA_964560255.1. Classification (GTDB taxonomy): domain Bacteria; phylum Pseudomonadota; class Gammaproteobacteria; order Methylococcales; family Methylomonadaceae; genus Methyloprofundus. Next base: position 5,783 of record CAZLLL010000105.1, on the reverse strand, counting down.
AGTGATACCTTGACTTTCGTAACCGTTCACCTACCCCTTAACATATTGATTTATATAGATCAGACTAATATGCCAGCAGCAAATAACCACTGTAAGTCATTGAAATTTTGACTCAGAAATGATGAAAAACAATTTCATAGAAATACTGAGAAATAATTTACAGTTAAATTAACAGGTTAAGCTTGTAGGGGGTAGGTGAACGGTTACTGACTTTCTTTTAACAACGTTTCTTTTTCACCCCGTAGCAACTGTATCTGTAAAAGCTCTTTACTTGCTTGAGGAACTTCATCATAAGCTTGACATACCTCTTCCCAGGCGTTGCGAGAAAATGCCCAGCGTATCCAATGATAGGCTGTTTTTAATCCTGTTTCGGCATCTATATTTACACCTATTCTAACAGCCTCTTTATAGGCGTTAACTGCTTGTTGGCGATCTTCAAATAAACCACCACATCGCATATAACGTTCATATAATGCATTACCAAGATTATTAAGATAGATTGGTAAATTGCGAGAAGTTTCACTTGTTAACTTCACTACTTTTTCATAAGCATTTATCGCACGATCTAAATCTTTCGGTAAACTATCAAGACGAAAAAAACGATAACGCAGTGCATTCGCCCTATTATTAAGAAAGATGGGCAAATCAGGTGAATTGGTAGAAGTTTTATCGATAGCCTGTTCAAAATAATCAATAGCCTGCTGTAAGTCTTCTTCCTCTCGCAAGTAAAAATAACGTTCACTTAATCCGCCTCCTAAGCTATTAAGGTAACTAGATAAGTCTAATGAATTATTATCTGTTTTTTCTATGGCTTGTTCAAAATTTTGGATTGCTTTTTCTAAATCGTTAAACGTGTTTTTATGGGCATAACACCTCATCTGTCCAACACCAAGATTATGTAAGCGATTAGGCAAATAAACAGAGTCTGATTCCGTTTGTTTGATTGCTCGTTCAAAAGTCCCAATAGCCTGTTTTAATTTATCAAATTCACCTGTATTGACATAGTCATTGTATAATTCAACACCCAAATCATTGAGTTCAAAAGCCGATTTTAAAATTTCATTTAAGTTTTCTCTATTTTTAGCTTGTCTATTCATAAGCGATTTATTCAACCTTGGATTGTTGTATAAGCGATAGATATTCTTTTAGAATGGATTGCCAATGGTGATTAATTTCTATATTAGTCTCATTATCAGAAAATTCATTTTGCACATCTTCTAGCATAGTTAAAGATTTTTTAATACCTTCTGTCTGTTGCTTTACAGACGAAGCGTTTATGCTACTATGGACGACTTCACTAATTTTTAAATAATAAATTAATACTTTATCAGAGCTGGCAATTTGCGATTCCGGAATAGTATCCCATGGAAGAAGTTCAGATAATAAACTAATTTCTTGTGCTGTTTTACAGCGAAAAACTATGTCCGCTATAAGCTCACCTTTCACATTTTCTGCTACATTTTGTTGATTTGTATAATGCGTTAAATAATATAGGGTTTCATTAGCAGCGATAGGGTCTTCATGATAAGCACGAATAATAAGCCGACTCATAAAAGGTAATGGCAATTCCATGACTTCATCAAAATAAGGAGGTAAAAAACGCAAAGATTTAGCAGGAGATGGGCTTAACCATGCTAAGGCAGCAGTCCAAATGAGTTCAGGAAGCCAAAAATAGACACGGAATATTGTTAATAAAGTTACTATAAATACGATTATTCCATCGCTTATATTGCTAAGAATACTGGAGACTACGGCAAAGAACAGACTGGCTAGTATAGATATTATAACTTTACCCAAAGTACCACCGAGTATTTTTTCAAATCTCAGTACGCTGAATAATACGCTAAAGAGCAAACCAACTATGATTGCTGCTCCGACTAAAGCTCCCATTAACCCCAAAGTTGTTGCGAACATCAGGCCAGTAAGTACTCCAATCATTACACCAAGAACACCTCCTGACATACTAAACATTACACTCAATACAGCACCTATTAAAATTACTATGGGTATGGTTACTTGATCAACTGAATTAATATTAACCAGTCCAAAAAAATTTGCAATAACAGCTGTTACAGCGATTAAAGTAACAATGATTCGTAAAAAGGACTCTATTTTATTTTGCAGAGCAGGATAAGATACAAGGACTATAATCCCTATCCACCACCCCATAAAATATAATACAGTTGGATACCATTGAAATTCTCTGTTACTGAATAAACTGTACGAAATGGCAATGAATAGTACGATAAAAAAAGGAGCAATAGCATTAATCCATGCGACTTGTCTTGCATAACGCTGTAGTTTCGGTCTAGTTTCAAAGTCTTGGGCATATTGCAACGGATTAGTAAAAATATTAAGTTTTGGATTGACATCTTCCAGATATTGCTTAAAGGTAAAGGGTTTAAAACAACTCCAATATAGAAAACGAGTACATTCAGTTATATAAATAAAAAGCAATTGTGGTGATTGATTCGACATGGTTGATCCTCTGCCATAGAATAGAAGTTATAAAGCCTTATTGATATTTTGAATATTTGCAGCTACGATTATTTTCCTACATAACTAAATGCTCCCCAATAATAAGGATGTGCAAAATTATTCTCATCCATTCTAGAAAAACCGATTTCATTTCTGAATTTTTTGTAAACCTCTATAGGAAAGTGACCCTTTACATAATCCAGTTTTTGCTGATTTGTCGAATCTTTTATCCATAGTTGCGCTAGGTGTAACGCATCGACTGGTTCAAGCCTCTGTTTTTGCCAACACTCATAAAAATACGTCATTAGCATAAAAGAACTCAAGTTTTCAACAGACCATAATGAAGCGACCACACCCGCAACACCGGATTGTAGCAGTCCAGCTGAAAAATTAATCACTTCATCAGGCAAGGTCGTTGCAGAAATATTAGTTTCACAGGCTGATAAACTAGCCAGACGCACACCTGATAAATGTAAATTCAACAGGTCGGCTAAGGTAATAAATTGCTCTTCATTATCAACACAAGCCATCAGTAATCCACTGCTTAAAGGCTTATCAAGCTGAGCTAAGCCATGACAGGAGAAATGTAGCACGGTATAATCTGGCAAAGCTTTCAGAATAGCTTTGCTAGTTGCTTGCTGATGTTGAAACAGTTTAAACTTGGGAAAATGTGAAATAACCGCTTGCACTTCATCAGCAGAATAAGGCAAAGATTCGGCATAAACAGGTTGAGGCTCATTAACAACTAATAGGCTTTCAGGAATCACACGGTTTGCAATCTGACGTGCTTCATTTAAAACACGCGCATTCGGTGCGTAGTTAATAGTCAATGTATCTAAAGCATAACGTCTGTTTATCAAATTATCTGTAGTTTCAGTCCAGGCGGCATGTAAAGGTAGCAAGCCCAATAAACCTACGGGAATGAGAGTCACCTTATCTTGTGATAATAATGCCTCAATCACTGGTGACATTATGCTTTGCCAAAGCCAGGCAGTCATATTATCCAAGTTTTCAAGCCAGGCCTGTTGATTCGTTTTGCGCTTATAGTAATTATCCAGATAGCCTGTTTTTTCATTATTATTCAACCTGTCATGTAATTCGCTATCGTTTAATAATGGTAGCCAAATGGCAGTCATTTCCTTTTCAACCAATAAGGCCAGACCGCCAGCTTGCGTTGCAAAAATATAAACCAATGTTGTTTCTTGCGTAGCCTGTTGAATCGTTGCAAAAGTTGGAGGTTTAAGGAATTGTTCAAAACCTTGTATTTGTTGAATCGCTTCAATACAAGCATCCAGTTTATTGCGGATTAAACGTAATGCCTTTTCATCAATATCAACTTGTTGCAGTAAAAAATGCCATTTGTCGATGAGTTGTTGATAGTTTGCATATAATTCGGTATTGCCCTTCATTTTAAGCTGCTCCAGGTCAGCACGGTCTCGCGCAAGAGCCTCACTGTGTAGGCGAGCTAAACCTTTTTCCAATGCCATAACGGCTTGCTGGAGTTGATTATTTTTGGCAAAAGCGTATGCTGCTTGGGTAGCTAGGTCTTGAGTTTCTCTAAGCCAGATTTCCTTGTCATAGCGTAATAGTTGTATTTTAAACAATTGTTCACTGGCTTGATGAGCATATTCATACGCTTGCTCCACTTCTTGCCAGCTTTGGCGAGAAAAAGCCCAGTTCAGCCAATTGCGAGCACTTCTTAATGCTTCTTGTTGAGACCCTTCGAGACCTGACTGTGCTGCCTGTTTGTATAGATTGATAGCTTGTTGAAAATCATCTGCGTTTTGCGTACAGTCAAAACGATCCTGTAATGCCGTCGCCAGGTTATTAAGATACATTGCTAAATCAGGTGAGTTTTTATGGGTTTTTTCTATGCTCTGGTTGTAAGTTTCAATGGCTTCATTTAAAATTTCTAGCTGTCCTGTTTGTGTATAAAGAGCAACCAGACAAGTCGCAAAATTATGCAATAAAACAGTTTGTACAGGGGCATTGATATCAACTATGTCCAAGGCCTGTTTAGCCAGAGCCATTGCTCGTTGCAAGTCTGCAAACTCATGCAGTTCATCATAACGGTCAAGTAAAATAACACTCAAACTATTAAGACGGCTTGCTAGGCCAGGCGAGTTTGCACTGGTTTTTTGCACCGCTTCTTCGCTGATAGAAATTGCCTGCTGCAAATCTTCTGGGTTGCCTGCAATCGTATAACGGTCACTTAAACCATTTGCCAGGTTTCCTAAATAAAGTGGTAAATCAGTGGCATTTTCGGGCGCAGTTTCAACTGCCTGAAAATAAGTATCAATGGCTTGTTCCAAATCATCAAATAACCCTGTACTTAAATAGCGTTCCCTAAAGCTATTACCTAAGTTATTAAGGTACATGGGTAAAGCAGATGCTTTTTCAGGTGTTTCCTGCACAGCTTGCTGAAAAACATCAATCGCTTTTTGCAAATCCTCAAACTCGCCTGTAACAGCATAACGAATTGCCAAGCCACTGGCTAAGTTATTAAGATAAACAGGCAAATCAATTGCAGTGAGTTGTGTAGCATCAACCGCATTTTGGTATGCATTAATGGATTTTTCCAGGCTTGAAAATTCACCATCAAGTTCATAAAGACTGTTAAAACCAGCTCCAAGACCATTAAGATACATGGCGTAATCAGGTGATTGAGGATTGCTTTTTTGTACGGATTTTGTCCATGCATCAATTGCAGATTGCAAATCTTTTTCATTACCCGTATGTGCATAAAGGCTATTTAAGGCACTCGCAAAACTATTCAAATACAAGGGTAAATCAGGAGAATTGTCAGGCGTTATATCTATAGTCTTCTCAAGTTTTTCAATTGCCTGTTGTAAGTCTTCAATTTCACCAGAGTGAATATAACGGTAATGTAATACTGTCGCTAGATTCTTTAAATAAATGGCTGCATCATCATTATCCAAAGGTGTTTTAGCAACGGCTTGCTGGTAAACATTAATTGCCCATTCTAAATCTTCCAGGTCAGTTGAATAAAGGTAGCGGTCAGTTAAACCATTACCTAAATTATTAAGATAGCCCGCTAAATCAATGGAGTCTTTAGCCGTCTTTTGCACCGCATCCTGCAAAAGGCCAATGGCACGCTGCAAAATATCTATTTTCCCTGTAAATTCATAATAGTTAAGTAAAGTATTTCCTAAATTTGTTAGATAAAAAGACCGTTCCAAAACCTCTGATAGCTCGCACTGTAGCGCTTTTTCTTGAACATCTATTGCCTGCCAATACCTTCGCCAAATTAAGGGAGGAAAAAAACTAAGGATGGCCAGAAATGG
>CAZLLL010000104.1:6058-8508 GCA_964560255.1 uncultured Methylomonas sp. | reverse complement strand
CTTATTTCGTGCACGTTCCTTAGGGAGCTGGAAATAAATAATCGTCCAATATTGGGCAGGATTTTTGTTCGTATTCAAGGCGTAGTAACAGGCGCATAGCTGGCTACGTAACTGTTGCTACAACGCAGAAGACGGACAAAAAGACTCGCAATATTGGATGATTATTTGTTTCCATCTCCCTTAGGACAAAGAAACAAGAATTTTTTGAAAGGAAGAAAATTATTAATTGCGAGTTCGCTTACCTGTCTTTAGGAATGGGAATTGAATAAGTTGTGCAATTATGACGCAGTATTTTTGTTTGCCTTCAAGGCGCGGTAACAGGCGCATAGCTAGTTACGTAACTGTTTCCGCAACGCAGAAGGCGAACAAAAAGACAAGTCAGAATGCACACGTTATTTGATTCCCATTCCTTAGTATATTACCGATAAAACCGAGGCAATACGTGTTAAAAAATACATTTTCGTTTAAGTCGCGTTTGACGATAGCAGTTCATGATGCATTTATGGTCGCATGTGCCTGGTTGCTTGCTTTCTGGTTTCGTTTTGATTTAAGTCTTATTCCTGTTCACTATCTTAATAGTGCCTTACTTTATTTACCTTATATTATTGTTAGCCAGGCTATTATTTTCTGGTACTTTGGTTTATATAAAGGTGTCTGGCGGTTTTCATCGTTGCCAGATTTGATTAGAATCTTTAAAGCGGTCTTTTTTGGTGTTTTTTTTATTGCAGGCAGTTTATTCGTCTATAATCGCCTGGCTTTTATGCCACGCTCTGTACTACCATTATATTGTAGTTTTTTACTCCTTTTTTTAAGCATTCCACGGCTTTTTTATCGTTATTATAAGGACTGGGTAAGGCATGAAAATGTCGTTCAGCGCACACTTATTATTGGCGCGGGTGCAGCAGGAGAAATGTTGGCAAGGGATTTGTTACAAGATGAAGGCTCGTTATTACCCGTCGCTTTTGTCGATGATGATAAGCGTAAGAAAGGCCGTTCTATACGAGGTGTGCAAGTTCTTTTCGGCACCCATTTAGTGGCTGACTATGCAATTAAATATAATATTGATATTATCCTGATTGCCATTCCCTCGGCATCTGATATGGAAATGCGCCAAATTATCGAAGCCTGTGAGCGCGCACACACCCCCTTTAAAACCTTGCCTTCTGTTAAAGAGCTATTATCCAATACTGTCTCAAAAGGGAACTTAAGAGATGTTGCTATTGAAGATATATTAGGTCGTGATCCAGTTAACCTAAACTGGCATAAAATCAAGACCAGCCTGTCTGGAAAGCGAATTCTAATTACTGGCGGCGGCGGCTCAATCGGCTCTGAGCTTTGTTTGCAGCTAGCACGTGTTACCCCGGAATTGCTGATTATTTATGACCGCTCTGAATTTAATTTATATCAGATCAATGCAACATTACAACGAGGTTTTCCTGATTTAAAGCTTAAATCTATTTTAGGCGATGTGGTCGATAAAATAGCCTTGCAGGAAGTTATTCAGGAGCAACAGCCGCATGTTATTTTTCATGCAGCGGCCTATAAACATGTCCCCTTATTAGAAGACCAGATTTTAGCCGCTGTCACTAATAATTTGATCGGTACAAAAAATATTGCTGAAATTGCACTGGCTGAAAAAATAGAACGATTTGTATTAATTTCTACCGATAAAGCAGTGAATCCCAGTAATGTCATGGGAGCTACCAAACGTGCTGCAGAGATGTTATGCCAGAATTTACATACGGCTTCTAAATATACTTCTTTTATAACCGTACGTTTTGGTAATGTACTTGATTCAGCGGGCAGTGTGGTACCTTTATTTCGCGAACAAATTAAAGCAGGGGGGCCTGTTACCGTCACCCACGAAAATGTCACACGTTATTTTATGACCATACCTGAGGCTTGTCGGCTTATTATGCAAGCAGAAGCGGTAGGTACCGGAGGAGAAATCTATGTATTGGATATGGGAAAACCCATAAAGATTAGTTATTTAGCTGAACAAATGATTCAATTAAGTGGATTGCGTGTAGGATCGGATATTAAAATTGAATATATTGGTTTGCGAGCGGGTGAAAAACTGCATGAAGAATTGTTTCATGAGCAAGAGCAACTGTTAGGTACCGGCTTTGAAAAACTCTTTTTAGCACAGGCTAGGCAATACGAACAAGAAATATGGGAAAAGCAGATAGACAATCTGTTAATGGCCTGTGACACGCGTAATCCAGAAGATATTCTTGAACAATTAAAGCAATTAGTGCCTGAATTTAATATGCCGAATGTATTAAGTTTACCGCTATTAAGTAGCAAGGAAAATTTATCACATTCTTGAGTAATCAAGCCGCTCAGGCGTTAAAACTCACATTGAGCGGGTATGGTTTTATATTTTTCGATTAATCCTGATGCTGGACGGGGTATTCACCCCGTCCATAACGTTTCTAAATCCTATAAGC
>CAZLLL010000104.1:0-5958 GCA_964560255.1 uncultured Methylomonas sp. | reverse complement strand
GCAGCGATGGCTCCATACCAGAGGTATTGCAACGAATGCCCACTAACCAGACCCTGATGCTGGACGGGGTATTCACCCCGTCCATAACGTTTCTAAATCCTATAAGCCGTATCTATACTAAACGTTTGAAACGGGGTAAAACCCCGTCTCGCTTTGAAATTTATCACATTCTTGAGTAATCAAGCCGCTCAGGCGTTAAAAAGCTTTAGTTTTTAAATGCAGCGATGGCTCCATACCAGAGGTATTGCAACGAATGCCCACTAACCAGACCCTCCACTAAACAACTGGTATGCTGGATTTTCCGTTGCTTCAGTATATTGAAATCCAAGTGCATCAAAGCAGTGTTGCAATGCGGCTTTGTCATTTTTAGCTATTTGCACCCCAATCAATACCCTGCCAAATGCAGCGCCATGATTACGATAATGAAATAAACTGATATTCCACTGGCTACCTAGAGCGTTTAAAAAGCGTAATAAAGCGCCTGGTCGTTCTGGAAAATGTAAGCTATAAATGACTTCATTTAATCCACAGGGCACATGTCCTCCGACCATATAACGAATATGCTCTTTCGCTAATTCATTTTGCGTCATATCAGTCACGGTGAAGCCTTTTCCTTGTAACTGATGAATGATTGCAGCTTTATCGGCCTGTTCACCGCTACTGGATATCCCGACAAAGATACGTGCAGATGCCGAATCAAAATAGCGATAATTAAATTCCGTAATACTGCGGTTTCCTATTAACTGACAAAAGGCAAGGAAGCTCCCTGGCTGTTCTGGAATGCTTACTGCCAATAATATCTCTCTATGCTCCCCCACCTCTGCTCGTTCAGCAACATAGCGTAAGCGGTCAAAATTTATATTTGCGCCACTTTCTATCGCAATAAAAGCTTTATTTGTCACTCGCCCCCTTTCCAGATATTTTTTAAGCCCTGCAACCGCTAAAGCACCAGCGGGTTCTGCAACAGAACGTGTATCATCAAAAATATCTTTGATAGCGGCACAAATTTCATCCGTATTAACAGTAACCACTTCATCAACAAGCGTTTTGAGCAAGCGGAAAGGCTCTTTACCTATTTGCTTTACTGCAACACCATCAGCAAATAATCCGACTTGTTTTAGCGTCACTCGCTTATTTGCTTTTAATGCCTGATTTAAACAATCTGAATCATCGGGTTCAACGCCTATAATTTTTATATCAGGGCGTACAAATTTCGCATAAACAGCGATACCAGCAATCAAGCCACCACCGCCCACAGGCACAAAAATCGCCTCAATATCATCTGTTTTCTGACGTAAAATTTCCATTGCCACCGTCCCTTGCCCAGCGATAACATCGGGGTCATCGTAGGGGTGTACAAAGGTCATATCCTGTTCTTTTGCGATATGTTTTGCATGAGTATAGGCATCATCAAACGCCTCGCCAAATAAGATAACGTTTGCACCTAAAGCGCGTACTGATTTAACTTTAATCTCAGGCGTTGTTTTCGGCATGACAATCAGTGCTTTTATTGCTAATTTTTTAGCTGATAAAGCGACACCTTGCGCATGATTACCTGCCGAAGCGGCTATAACACCTTTTTGTTTTGCCTGCTCACTGAGAAACGCAATTTTATTATAGGCTCCGCGCAGCTTAAAAGAGAAAACACTTTGTAAGTCTTCTCGCTTCAAATAAATCTGATTGTTATAGCGTTGTGATAAAACAGGCGCGAAATCAAGTGGGCTTTCTACAGCAACTTCGTATACTTTTGCACGTAAAATTCTTTCTATGTATTTTTGAGTCATCAGTTAAGGTGCTATAATCCATTTTTAGATATTATCCCATATTTGCGAGACGGAGTATTCACCCCGTTTCAAGCGATTTTGTATTGATCACATCCGTATGTTTTGTTATATAGAAAAGGCTTACGGCGAATAATGTAAACAGCGGACATATATCATATACTTTTATTAATACCTTCGCCAAACGTATAGGCTAAGTTGAAATAATGGTTTTTAAAATTGTAACCTATTGGTTTTATTAGAGTGAAAAAAATCATTTTAGAAAAATAAGGTCTAAAAACCAAATTGGCGAAGGTATTGTTTATCAACTCTGATCTTTTCTAGTTTATCAATACACTAAGCCGATAAAAATATGAATGACACCAAAACTCAGCCTATCTCATGTGTTATCATCGCTAAAAATGCGGCAACGACTCTGGCAAATACCTTGGATTCATTAAGCTTTTTTAGTGATGTCGTTATTTACAATAATGGCTCTAGCGATAACACAGAAGCGATAGCACACAGCTATTCGAATGTTAATCTGGTTCAAGGTGAATTTATCGGTTTTGGCCCCAGTAAAAATAAAGCGGCCAGCTTTGCTAAAAATGACTGGATATTGTCATTGGATGCGGATGAAGTATTAACAGATGAATTTATTCAAAACCTACAGCAAATAATGCTCGCTGAAGGATGTGTTTTCACTATTTTACGCGAGAACTATTATCAATCGACAAAAATAAAACATTGCTGGGGACAGGATATTATCACCAGAGTTTATAATAGACAACAAACGGGCTTTACGGATAAAAATGTGCATGAAAGGATTATCACTGAAGGTTTTAATATTGAGCCAATAAATGGCACTATAAAACACTACCCCTACGCTACAATTACAGACTTTATTATCAAGCTGGATCGTTATTCTACTTTGTACGCAACTGACAATACCGGTAAAAAAACATCGTCTCCTTTAAAAGCAATTATCAATGCGAAATTTGCTTTTTTTAAAACCTATATATTAAAAAAGGGTTTTTTGGATGGCTATCCGGGCTTACTGATTGCATTTTCTCATATGGCCACCACATTTTATAAACATATGAAGCTCTACGAAATCAATAAAGATCTGTAGCAATGAATATTCTAGTCACTCGACATGACAAAATTGGCGATTTTCTCACTATTTTGCCGCTGTTAAAAATCCTAAAAACGCATACAGAACATAAGGTGATCGTGCTAGTTGCTAAAATCAATTATGAACTTGCAAGGACCATTGATTATATTGACGATGTCATCTTATATTCAAATGATTTCTGGAAATTGAGCAATGAGATCCGTGGTAAAGAAATTGACACCAGTATCTCTTGTTTTATTGATATTCGATTAGGCGCGGTTCTCTTTTTGTCTGGGATAAAAAGCAGAATTTCTCCGGCCACTAAATTAGCGCAATTATTTTTTAATAAAACACTCAAACAAAGAAGAGCTCAGGTTAAAAAAACTGAATGGGAATACAATATCGACTTACTGAAAGTTTTTTCGCCTGATATTAATTGCAATATCAATAGACCTTTGCTTTATTTTCAAGATGTTCAGCCGTACTCAACATTAAAAACCATTGCATTTCACCCCGGTTTTGGTGGAAGTAGTGAGGGAAATTTAACGTTAAATGATTATTTAAGGCTTGCAAAGTACTGTGCTGATAAACAAGATTTCAAAGTCGTTTTTACTTTTGGCCCCGATGATAAGGCGAGTAGAGACTACATTAAAACTCATCTTGATTTTAAGGCCGATATTATAGATTCTAAAATATCACTGGTTGATTTTTGTCAATTAATAGCCGGTTTTGACTTGTTTGTGAGTACATCAACCGGCCCTATGCACCTTGCGGGAGCCTTAAATATCAAAACATTATCATTTTTCGGTAATAGCTTATTTGCCAGCTCAAAAAGGTGGGCAACCATTAGTGATAAAGAGAAACAGGCCAACTTTGAAGTGGCGCAAGACTATGATGAAGCCTTTTATCAAAGCATTGTTACTCAACTTGATGTATTTTGTCTATAATCACTCGTCTCAAAAATTACCCTTAGGATTCTAATGTCAACAGCTACAAACGATTTTTCTGATGTCATTCAAGAGCACCAGCTAGTTATTAATCAATTAGCAACTTACAAACCGCTGATAACCCAGGCATCTAAACTCATCATCAGCACTTTAGTCTCAGGCCATAAAATCCTGCTCTGCGGAAATGGGGGTAGTGCCGCTGACTGTCAGCATTTTGCAGCCGAACTGGTGATTCGTTATCATAAAAACCGCCGTGCTTATCCTGCGATTGCGCTCACAACAGACACCTCAATATTAACAGCTCATCCTAATGACTTTAGCTTTGAGACTATTTTTTCCCGTCAAGTGGAAGGCTTAGGTGCAGAAGGTGACTGTCTGATTGCTTTTTCTACCTCGGGTAATAGTGAAAATATTATTCAGGCGTGTCTGACAGCTAAACAAAAAAAGATGAGTAGTATAGGATTAATGGGCGGTGATGGCGGACGCTTAAAATCACAGGTTGATATGCCGATAGTCGTGCCTTCTAAAACAACTGCGCGTATTCAGGAAGCGCATTTACTTATTTATCATTGGTGGTGTCAGATGGTTGATGAGATACGCGATGATTAGTGAAATTCCGAGCTTTAAAGGTTTAAATATACTGGTCGTGGGTGATCTAATGCTGGACTATTACTGGTCTGGTCAAACCACTCGCGTATCACCCGAAGCACCAGTGCTTATCGTTAAAGTTGCTAAAAAAGAAAGTCGCGCGGGTGGGGCAGGAAATGTTGCTCTCAATATAGCCTCTCTATCCGCCAATGTAACCTTATTAGGGATTGTCGGTGATGACAAGGAAGCGGATGAACTGCAAGAATTGCTAGAAACAAAAGGGATTGTTTGTGATTTTATTAAAGACCTAGGTGCCACCACCGCGAGCAAATTACGTATAGTTGCACAACATCAACAATTGATACGCCTAGATTTTGAAGAGCCGCTAATTGATTTTGATTATTCTGCACTACTGACTCACTATAAACAAGCCTTAGTGGAAGCCGACGTGGTTATTTTCTCGGATTATGCCAAAGGTGTTTTAGCAGATATTCCACAACTACTGGCATTAGCGAATAAGCAAGGTGTAAAAAGTTTTGTAGATCCCAAAGGTACTGACTTCTCTGCCTATCAAGGAGCCACGTTAATCACCCCTAATCGCTCTGAATTCCAGGCAGTAGTGGGCCTATGTGCTGATAATGCAGACATTATTTGTAAAGGACAAACGCTACTTAAGCACTATAATATTGAAGCCTTATTGGTGACGTTAAGCGAACAAGGTATGGCTTTAATTAAACAAACGGATGCCTATTTTTTACCGACCCATGCACGTGAGGTTTTTGATGTCACAGGTGCTGGTGATACGGTGATTGCCAGTATCGCATTAGGCGTTGCCGCAGGGCTGGACTTACAACATGCCATGCATCTGGCAAATATGGCCGCGGGTATTGTCGTCGGAAAATTTGGTACCTCCACTGTTTCCAGCCATGAACTTAACCGTGCTTTGCATGGCGATAAGGAAAATATTAGCGGTGTAGTCACAGACGCTGAATTAACAAAAGAAATCAACTTTGCCCAGAAAAACGGTGACAAGGTGGTCATGACCAATGGCTGTTTTGACATTTTACATGCCGGACATGTTGCGTATCTTGAACAAGCCAGACGGCTAGGTGATCGTCTGGTTGTCGCCATCAATTCAGATGAATCGGTACAGCAATTAAAAGGTAGTTCCCGCCCGATTAATAAACTAGCAGATCGTATGACTATTATTGCTGCACTAGGCTGTGTCGACTGGGTCATTTCTTTCTTTGAAGAAACACCTGAGCGTATATACAATAAGTTTCTACCAGATATTCTGGTGAAAGGTGGCGATTATAAACCTGAGCAAGTTGTTGGCGCTAAAGCCGTCATCAAAGCAGGTGGCCGAGTCGAAATTCTTGATTTTGTGGCAGGCAAATCGACGACGAAAACTATTGAGCGTATTAAAGCAAGGTAGAGCGGACTCTAGTCCGCTAAGCTGCGCAATGCGGGCAACCTTGATACTTGACGGATGGGGTATTCACCCCGTCCATAACGTTTGTAAATCCTATATAATGTTATATCTATATAA
>CAZLLL010000103.1:0-8534 GCA_964560255.1 uncultured Methylomonas sp. | reverse complement strand
TTAACCTTTAAAATGTTTGAAACGGGTTGAATACCCCGTCTCGCAAAGATTTATTTATAGAATTATTCTGTATAAAATAATGTATAAATTGATGGTGTTGTCTGATAATTTAATTTTAAAGCAATGTGAAATAATTATTATTCAGGGAACTTAATCATTTCGTAAAAATCATTAAAAGCGGCATTCTATCACGGTTCTAAATAGAATTAAAAAAATAGTTAGCATGGATATCAAGTGATTTAGTATGTCTGGTGTCGCGTAAAGGTTGGGTGACTTTGCGTTTTCTGTCCTTAGACAGATTGAGAATAGCCTTGTATTATGCGATAATCTAAAAGTTTTTCGTATTGAAGTGCCTCTTATTTTCAGCTGACTCGAAAATTAAGAGGGTGAACCTCAACTTGTCTGGACAACAGGCTTATTAACTATGCAATTTACTATAAAAGAAAGTTTGGATCTTCCGATTACCGGAGCACCCAAACAGACCATTGAAGAGGGGAACAAGATTTCATCTGTTGCCATCTTGGGGATGGATTATGTGGGCATGAAGCCTAAAATGCTGGTTGCTGAGGGTGATAAAGTAAAATTAGGGCAGGCTCTTTTTGAAGATAAGAAGAATCCTGGCGTTATTTTTACAGCACCTGGCGCAGGGACAGTAAAAACGATCCATCGTGGAGAACGACGTGTGCTGTTATCCGTTGTGATTGAATTAAAAGGTAAACAGGAAGAGTCATTTCATGCATGCCCTGCAGCAGAAATCTCTGACTTGACAACTGAATTAATTAAAGAAAATCTCGTCGCATCAGGGCTTTGGACCTCTTTCAGAACGCGTCCTTACGGGAAAGTGCCTGGCATTGATACAACGCCGCGATCAATTTTTGTAACGGCCATTGATACGCGTCCATTAGCAGCAGACCCTGCTATTATCATTAACGAACGGAGTGACGATTTTACCAACGGTTTAGCGGTTATTGCTAAACTAAGTGCTGGTAAAACCTATCTCTGCAAAGCAACCGGTGCTGATATTCCTGCAGGGAATGTGGCGACTGTTGAAGTTGCTGAATTTTCTGGGGATCATCCGGCAGGATTACCGAGTACTCATATTCATTTGTTAGATCCTGTCAGTGCAGATAAAACGGTATGGCATCTGGATTATCAGGCTGTTTTAGCGATTGGTGTACTATTTACCACAGGTAAGCTAAATGTTGAACGTGTTATTTCTTTAGCAGGGCCTGCTGTAAAACAACCGCGTTTAATACGCACACGTGTGGGTGCGAATACGGATGAATTAATACAAGACCAATTAACTGATGATGAAAATCGGGTTATTTCCGGTTCAGTTTTATATGGCCGAGAAGCAACTGAATGGGCCGCCTTTTTAGGCTTTTACAACAATCAGGTGTCTGCATTGCGTGAAGGTCGTGAGCGTGAACTCTTTGGCTGGATAGTCGCTGGTAAGGATAAATATTCTGCGATGAATGTTTATACTTCAAGCCGTGACCGGGCATCAAAACGTTTATTTCCTTTAACAACGGATAAAAACGGTTCTAATAGAGCTATTGTGCCAGTGGGCGTTTTTGAATCAGTCATGCCACTGGATATATTAGCGACGCCTCTCCTTAAAGCAATGGTTGTTGGTGATACAGATCAGGCGCAATTATTAGGCTGCCTGGAGTTAGATGAAGAAGATGTTTCTTTATTTACCTTTGTTGATCCGGGCAAGCATGATTTTGCACCGGTGTTACGAGCGAATTTAACTAAAATTGAGAAGGAAGGCTGATGTCTGCTAGAGATTTTTTAGATAAGATTGAGCCGGTCTTTACCAAAGGCGGCAAGCTGGAAAAGTATTATGGCCTCTACGAGATGGTCGATACTTTTATTTATACCCCCTCAGCGGTAACGCGAGGTACAACGCATGTACGTGATGGCAATGACCTGAAACGTACTATGACCTTTGTGGTTATCGCGACCCTTTTCTGTGTTTTAATGGCAATGTATAACTCAGGTTATCAAGCCAATTTAGCATTGCAGGCAATGGGACTGGAGCAGGCACAAGACTGGCGCAGTCTTCCTATGTCACTGTTCGGCTATAATCCGATGAACCCCATTTCTAATTTTGTTTACGGTGCTTTATTCTTCTTGCCTATTTACCTGGTCACATTAGCGGTAGGTGGTGTGTGGGAGGTCTTATTTGCAACTGTACGCGGACATGAAATTAACGAAGGTTTTTTGGTTTCTTCCATGTTGTATAGCCTGATACTGCCACCAGATATGCCTTTATGGCAGGTTGCACTAGGTATTTCTTTTGGTATCGTCATCGGTAAAGAGGTTTTTGGCGGAACAGGTAAAAACTTTCTTAACCCAGCCTTAACCGGTCGTGCCTTTTTATTCTTTGCTTATCCAGCCGCCATTTCAGGTGATACTGCCTGGGTTGGTGTGGATGGTTACACCATGGCAACACCTTTAGGTTTAGCGGCGCAAGGTGGTATTGATGCTGTGAATGCAGCGGGTTATGGCTGGTTTCAAACTTTTATGGGTTTTATTCCAGGGTCAATTGGTGAAACATCAACCCTGGCAATCCTGCTGGGTGCAGTATTTTTGCTATACACGCGTATTGCATCGTATCGCATTATGGGAGGAGTATTCGCGGGTATGGTGGCAACTTCTCTGTTATTCAATTTTATCGGTAGTGATACTAATCCAATGTTTGCCATGCCTTTTTACTGGCATTTAACATTAGGAGGTTTTGCTTTTGGTATGGTGTATATGGCAACTGATCCGGTTTCTGCAGCCATGACTGATACAGGACGCTGGGTATATGGTGCTTTAATTGGCGTTATGGTTGTATTAGTGCGTGTAGTCAATCCTGCCTTTCCAGAAGGTATGATGCTATCAATTTTATTCGCTAATATGTTTGCACCTGTGATTGATTATTTTGTCGTGCAGGCAAATATTAAGAGAAGGATGAAACGTCATGCCTAACGAAAATAAAATATGTAAACTTTTTGGGCCACTTTGTGAAAAACTGGATAATTGTAAACATTATCAAAAATTTGCCAAGTATCGAGATAAAGTTCTAGCCTTAACTAACGATAGCCTGGAAAAAACGATTGCAGTTGCTTTGTCTCTGTGTTTTGTTTGTGCGATTCTGGTTTCAATAGCAGCGGTCGCGTTAAGACCTTTGCAAATTGAAAATAAAGCCTTAGACATGAAAAAGAATATTCTTGATGTTGCAGGTTTGTTACAGGATGATACTGATATTAATTCTGCATTTGCTGAGCAAATTGAAGCTAAACTCGTGGATGTCGCAACGGGTGATTATGTAGAGGGTGATGTTGAAACTTATGATCAGCGTAAAGCAGCTAAGGATTCAACGCAAAACGTTGCGTTAACCAGAAAGCAGGATATAGCCAGTATTAAAGTCCGTGCAAAAATTGCTAAAGTCTATTTAGTAAAAAACGGTGATGTTATTCAATCTATTATTTTGCCGGTGCATGGTTATGGTCTATGGTCAACAATGTATGGTTTCCTAGCGTTAGATGCAGATGGGCAAACAGTACAGAGCATTAACTTTTACGATCAAGGTGAAACGCCGGGATTGGGTGCCGAGGTGGTTAATCCTAACTGGCGCGCATTATGGAAGGGTAAAAAAGTCTACAATGAATCAGGTGCAGTTACATTAGGCTTGATTAAAGGGGTGGTTGATACATCTAAATCAGGATCTGAATTTCAGGTTGATGGTTTAGCAGGTGCTACACTAACCAGTGTAGGGGTGACTAATCTTGTTAAATTCTGGATGAGCGATGAAGGTTTTGCAGCTTATTTAGATAAAGTAAAAACTAAGGGGTAGGAGGTTATTATGAGTGCCGTTATGAATAACGAAACAAAGAAAACATTGACCGATCCACTGGTCAATAATAACCCGATTACTTTACAGGTATTGGGTATCTGTTCGGCGTTGGCGGTGACATCGCAAATGTCAACATCACTGATTATGGCTGTCGCCTTAACCGCTGTCACAGGGTGTTCAAGTGCCGCTATTAGTTCAATTCGTAACCATATTCCAAGTAGTATTCGGATCATTGTGCAAATGACGATTATTGCATCTTTGGTTATAGTGGTTGATCAAGTGTTAAAAGCGTTTGTGTATGATATCAGTAAGCAATTATCAGTTTTTGTTGGTTTGATTATCACCAACTGTATTGTCATGGGACGTGCAGAAGCGTATGCCATGAAAAACCCGCCTATGGCGAGTTTTGTTGATGGTATCGGTAACGGATTAGGCTATAGTTTGATCCTGATTATTGTTGCTTTCTTCAGAGAGCTATTTGGTTCGGGTAAATTACTGGGTATTGATGTTTTTACTTTAACAAAAGATGGTGGCTGGTATGACCCTAACGGCTTAATGCTATTACCACCCAGTGCATTTTTTATTATCGGTATGATTATTTGGGTATTCCGTCAATGGAAGCCTGATCAAAATGAAGCGGCTGATTTTGAAATTATGGAAATCGCTCATGGTGAAGGAGGGCATCACTAATGGAAGCTTATATTAGTTTATTTATAAAAGCAGTTTTCATTGAAAACCTGGCCTTGGCATTCTTTTTGGGAATGTGTACTTTCCTTGCGGTATCGAAGAAAATTTCGACAGCGATAGGCTTAGGTATTGCTGTGATGGTTGTGCAGGTCATTACTGTTCCTGTGAACAATATTATTTATCACACACTACTTAAAGAAGATGCATTGGAGTGGATGGGCATTACCGGTGTCGATCTTAGCTTTTTATCGCTCTTAAGCTGTATCGGTATGATTGCTGCGTTGGTACAAATTCTGGAGATGATTTTAGATAAATTCTTTCCTGCCTTGTACCATGCATTAGGCGTGTTTTTACCGTTGATTACTGTAAACTGTGCGATTTTAGGTGGTAGTCTGTTCATGATTGAGCGTGACTATGATTTTACCCAAAGTGTTGTTTACGGTGTTGGCAGTGGTTTTGGCTGGATGCTAGCGATCACAGTGATGGCGGGTGTGCGTGAGAAACTAAAATACAGCGATATTCCTAAGGGTCTGGAAGGACTTGGAATTACATTTATAAGCGCGGGTCTGATGTCACTTGGCTTCATGGCTTTCTCTGGAATCCAACTTTAAGGAGGTATCGTAATGCTAGAGATTGCATTAGGAATTGTTATTTTCACGATGATCGTGATTGCGCTGGTATTTGTTATTATTGGTGCAAAGAGTCAATTAGTGGCCTCTGGAGATGTTGAAATTCTTATCAATAATGAGAAAAAGATACATGTTCCAGTCGGTGGTAAATTATTAACAGCATTAGCGGATAGTGGACTGTTTGTGCCGTCTGCCTGTGGTGGTGGGGGTACTTGTGCGCAATGTAAAGTAAAAATTCATTCAGGTGGTGGTGAAATTTTACCCACTGAACTGGGTCATATCACTAAGCGCGAAGCTGCCGAAGGTGAGCGCTTATCGTGTCAGGTGGCCATTAAGCATGACATGAACATAGAGGTCGAAGAAAGTGTCTTTGGTGTAAAGAAATGGGAATGTACTGTAAAATCTAATCATAATGTTGCAACATTTATTAAAGAGTTAGTGTTAGAGTTACCTTCGGGTGAAGTTATCGACTATGAAGCGGGGGGATATATTCAAATTGAATGTCCGCCACATATTGCTAAATATGCTGACTTTAATATTGAAGAAGAATTCCGTGAAGATTGGGATAAATTTGATCTATGGCGTTATGTCTCTGATGTAAAAGAAGATTCATTACGAGCTTATTCAATGGCTTCTTATCCTGAAGAAAAAGAAATCATGTTAAATGTGCGGATTGCGACACCTCCTCCAGGTGCGCCCGATTCTGTACCACCCGGTATTATGTCATCGTATATTTTTGACTTGAAACCAGGTGATAAATGTATTATATCAGGGCCTTATGGTGAGTTTTATGCGAAAAAGACTAATGCCGAAATGGTATTTGTTGGTGGTGGGGCGGGTATGGCACCAATGCGTTCTCATCTCTTTAACCAATTACGAACTTTAAAAACTGATCGCAAGATTACATTCTGGTATGGTGCGCGTAGTAAACGCGAAATGTTCTATGTAGAAGATTTTGACATGCTTGCCGCTGAAAATGATAATTTTGAATGGCACTGTGCCTTATCTGATGCGTTGCCTGATGATAACTGGGATGGTTACACGGGTTTTATTCATAACGTTTTGTTTGATGAATTTCTGAAAAATCATCCGGCTCCAGAAGATTGTGAGTATTACATGTGTGGGCCTCCTATTATGAACTCATCAGTGATTAACATGTTAATTGAAAATGGCGTAGAGCCAGAAAATATCATGTTAGATGACTTCGGCGGTTAAATGATTGTTGTAGGGTGGGTTATACCCGCCCTACAATGTTATATGTGAATTTATGGTTACACCCTAAAAATCAAATTGAAAATGCAAACTATCATCTCTAAACGAGGATTAAGCTTGATCTTAATTCTCGTTTTTTTGTTATCAGGCTGTGCAAATAATGGCAGTGTTGAAAAATACCCTTTTAGCTATTCTGGCCCAACTATGGGGACTAGCTTTTCCATTAAAGTCAGTGAACTCCCCGATGGTATCAGGGTTAAACACATAGAATCACTGATCCAGCGTAGACTGACTAAGATTAATCAACTTATGTCAACCTATATGAAGGATTCTGAGCTCTCTAAATTAAATGCTTTGCAGAGTGTTGAATCTCGATTTATTTCTCCTGATTTATACACAGTAATAACCGCCGCACAGGAAATCAGTGATCTATCGGGTGGCGCTTTCGATGTCACAGTGGGGCCTTTAGTTAATTTATGGGGATTTGGTTCTGATAAGATGCGGACGCAGGCTCCAGATGCTGAAGAGGTACGAAAGACTCTAAAAAATATTGGTTATGATAAAATCGTTCTTACGACACGTTTATTCACCTTGAGTAAAACATTACCTAAGTTATCTATTGATTTGTCTGCTATAGCTAAAGGCTATGCCGTTGATGAAGTGGCTAATATCTTAGAAAATCAAGGTATTAGAAACTATATGGTAGAGATTGGTGGTGAATTAAATTTAAAAGGAAAAAATTTACAGGGTGAAAACTGGCGTATTGCCATTGAAAAACCCAATGCAGACAAGCGTGAACTACAAAAAGTTCTCTCTATTACAGACGTTGCGATGGCAACATCGGGTGATTATCGGAATTTTTTTGAGCAAGATGGGCAGCGTTTTTCGCATACGATAGATCCCAGAACTGGTTATCCTATTACTCATAAACTAGCTTCTGTGACTGTTTTGAGCGATACTACAATGAATGCCGATGCCTGGGCAACCGCCTTAATGGTTTTAGGTCCAGAAGAGGGCTATGAGATAGCTGAAAAGCAGAAATTAGCTGCATTTTTTATAATAAAAACAGACCAAGGTTTTGTAGAAAGAGCAACACCTTTATTTTCTGAGCAGACAGAGGTGAAGCAATGATTTATTTTTTGATTACATTTGCATTTATGTTATTAGTCATTATAGCGATGGCGATAGGTGTTATTTTTGGACGCAATGCAATCAAAGGTTCCTGCGGTGGAGCAGGTGCCGGGAATTGTATTTGTGTTGAGAAATGTGATAAAAGAAAGAAAATGGAAGCTGAAGCGAAAGCTGGCTAAACAAATGGGCTAGCAACTTAAGTCGGTAGCCAACAAAATGTAAAAGGATTTAGCTTGCAATAAGTTTGATATCATTAAAAAGAATAATAAGGAGAGAACTATGTTAGCAAAAATTACAGTAGCAGATTTTATGACCAAACGGTTAATTAAATTAACTCAGGAGATGACAGGTATTGATGCAATAAAGAGCCTGCTGGATCATAAGATTACAGGTGCACCCGTTTTTGACGAGCATGACAAGGTAATTGGTATGTTTTCTGAGAAAGATGCACTGAAAATGGTTTTAGAAGTGGCTTATAATCAGAGTAGTGCAGGAAAGGTAACTGAGTATATGACATCCGACGTGATGCGCATAGAATCTGAAATGAGTATTATTGATCTGGCTGAAAAATTTCAGAATACATCAGTCAGAAGTTTTCCGGTCTATAGAGATCATGATCTAGTAGGTATTATTAGCCGTACTGACGTGTTGCGTGCTCTGGCGAGTACTGCATAACATTTTGTTAAATTACTAGCACCTCATCTCTTAAGTAACCAATAATAAATAAATATTTAATTATTTTAAAACAACTGCTTACTTAGATTTAAAATATCGCTTATTTATGAAGGTGAGGTACTAGCGTTGCGATTATTTAACTTCAATGGGTTATATTTTAAATTTACCCTATGACCGAGTTTTACCAGGGAATTTAAACAGGATATATTTTATCTTCACTTTTTCCTTGGCTTTTGTAATGGGATTTTAAATGGTAACGGTTACCAATAAATGGCTACCAACTTAAGACGGGATAAGCTATCATTTGTAGGGTGGGCAATCTTTTCTGCCCACCGAGGTTCAACTTGATGGTG
>CAZLLL010000102.1:0-8667 GCA_964560255.1 uncultured Methylomonas sp. | reverse complement strand
ACGTGTGCATTCTGACTTGTCTTTTTGTTCGCCTTCTGCGTTGCGGAAACAGTTCCGTAGCTAGCTATGCACCTGTTACCGCGCCTTGAAGGCAAACAAAAATACTGCGCCAGTTGCCCAACTTATTTCGTGCACGTTCCTTAGGGATTTTACTGTAGCAGCTAACATATTCTAATTATCCCTGGTAAGACTAATGGTAAGAAGATTTATTATGCTCAGGTTACTTTTGAAGATCAAGTTTATTTTCTCTACTTGCTGAATGGGAGTTACGAAAACATAGCACCAGCAATAGTCATAAACATTATGTGAATATCGTTCAGATAATTGTCGCCCCCTCTGATGCCACGTAGAGCGAACACTAGTACCTCACCTCTTAAATAACCAATAATAAATATTTAATTATTTTAAAACAAGTACTTACTTAGATTTAAAATATCGCTTATTTAGAGGGTGAGGTACTAGTCCGTTACTTCCACTTAATATTACACCCTATACTCGGAATCTGCTGCTCAGCAATTTTCTTTTCGGTCAATAGGGCATCCAGCGCATTGCGTAAATCTTCCCCAGTCAACGGAATATTATTTTTAGGTGTTGCTGCATCAAGTCGACCACGATAAACACAGGCTAAATTTTGATCAAATAGGTAAATATCGGGTGTACAGGCTGCTAAATAAGCCTTTGCCACCGCTTGTGTTTCATCATAACAATAAGCAGCAAAAGGGTTTCCCCATTCAGCCATCAATAACTGCATCTTGTCAGGCCCATCCTGAGGATAATTTTCTATATCATTAGCACTAATCGCAACCGTATTAATTCCTTGTGTTTTATATTTCTGTGCAATAGCACATAGTTGATCTTTGATATGGATAACATAAGGACAATGATTGCAAATAAAGAGTACTATTGTTCCCTTTTCGCCTTTTAGGGTGGAAAGGCTTTTGTTAACACCTGATACGGTATCAAATAAAGTAAACTCAGGAGCAATGGTGCCTAAGGGCATCATATTTGAAGGAGTTGCTGCCATAAAAAACCTCAAAAGATAATAATATTGTTGTTGATAAGCGAATAAAGAACTCAACTTTAGGTAACGCGCAATAAATAAACTACCCATATTGCGCAGGATTTTTGTTTGTCTTCAAGACGTAGAAATAGGCGCATAGCTGGTTACGTAACTATTTCTACAACGCTGAAGACGGACAAAAAGACAAGCAAGATGGGTGGGTTATTTATTGCGAGTTGCCTTATGTGACATTGTCACTGATAATAATTTCAGAATACTCTAATATAAACTCTGAGCCGTGTCATCACGGCACAATCTGCGCACAAGCGCTTTATAACAAAAGGGTGATTTATGATTGATTTTTTCTTAAGTATTTTTTCTACTATTTTCCAAATGAATATGAGAGACCATCACGAAATACCATTTGCCATGCCATTAATGATGGCTTGTGTAATCGGGGGTTTAATCGGTTTTACCATTGTCAAATTTGTTTTTAAAGAACAAAAAGATGATATGGAACAAACAGAAACGAGCTCCATTCGTTAAGCTATCTTATCAATGTTTAGCGGCTATCTTTATTAAAGCCTCTGTGTTGAGTCGGGTGACAGTACCTCTCGTCAGGCTAACCCAGCCATATGCTTCGAAGCGCTTTAAATGTCTAGATACTACCTCACGAGCTGAGCCCAATTTTGTAGCCAGCTCCTGATGAGTAAGGGTAATCACATCAGACTCTTCTGCTAACAATGCTTTACTTAGGAATGGGAATCAAATAACGTGTGCATTCTGACTTGTCTTTTTGTTCGCCTTCTGCGTTGCGGAAACAGTTACGTAGCTAGCTATGCGCCTGTTACCGCGCCTTGAAGGCAAACAAAAATACTGCGTCATAATTGCACAACTTATTCAATTCCCATTCCTTAAGCGCATATCAATCGTACTAAAAGTGACATCTTCTAAAAGTCCAATCACATCCGATAATCGAGCTGAAAATTTCTTAAATACAAATTCACGAAAGAAGGCTGATTGCTCAATACAGCGATAAAAAGCATGTGAAGAAATGGTAAAAGCCAATACATTACCTTCTGCAATACCTTCCGCTGGATAATTATCCCCGCTCAATAAACAAGAGGTTGTTAGCACGCAGGCATCCCCCGAACCTACACGGTAAAGTAGCATTTCCCGGCCCCCTTCAGAAATAATTTGTGTTTTGACGCAGCCTTCTAACACCAATAGATACTGCTCACACACAGCACCAGGATAAAAAACTTGTTGCCCCGCAAACATTTCAACTATTTTTGCCGAAACCATTAGGCTCCTAATGCCTGCTTCTTCTACCTTAACAAACTCAGGAAAATGAGCTTCCCACAGTTGCTGTACATTTAACGGCTCCATACACAGGCTCCACTTGATTTTTCCAGCATTTCTAGGGTTTTCTGATGTTCAACTAACTCATCATCAGTGCATTGAATCACTTTTAAAGCCGGCCTATCGCTACTCAGGCGCTGAATCGTCTGCTCAATGTCAGCCTCAGCTAAATCATCCTCATCTAGCATAGAGAGCTGGCCACCCGTCATTAACAAATAGACATCGGATAAAATCTCTGCATCCAATAAAGCACCATGTAAATCACGATGGCTGTTATCAATGCCATAGCGTTTACATAAAGCATCCAGACTATTACGCTGTCCAGGGTGTTTTTTACGAGCATACACCAGACTATCAAAAACAGCACAAAAATCAGCCGTTTTTCCAACTGAAGGATTTAATAAAGCAAATTCATGATCCATAAAACCTACATCAAAGGGTGCATTATGAATAACTAGTTCTGCTCCACGGATAAAATCAAGAAAATCATTGGCTACGTCCTTAAACAGTGGCTTATCTTTTAAAAAATCATCCGTAATTCCATGCACTTCCATCGCACCTGCATCAACACGTCGCTCAGGGTTAATATACATATGGAATTGTCGGTCAGTTAAACGCCGATTGACCAGTTCTACACAGCCAATCTCAATAATCCGATGCCCCTCTTTAGGATTTAATCCCGTTGTTTCGGTATCTAAAACAACCTGCCGACCTTTTTTTCTCATAATACTTATACCTTTCGCTGTTCAATTAACGTAATATTCTGGCTGCCATTTTTAACACAGGCCTAATTGAAAACTGAAGCCGCGCTCTACATCATCATACCTGGGACAACTCACCAAGTGATCATTCACCATTCCGACTGCCTGCATATAGGCATAACAAATAGTCGTGCCGACAAATTTAAAGCCAGCCTTTTTTAAACGCTTGCTGATTAAATCTGATTTGGATGTATTGGCGGGGAGACCTTGCATAGTCTGCCAGGCATTTTTGATAGGCTTACCATTAACGAAGGACCAGATGTAAGCATCAAAACTACCGTATTGTTCCTGTATAGCAATAAAAGCCTGCGCATTCGTAACTGCTGAACTTATTTTTAGTTTATTTCTGATAATTTCGGGGTTGCCTTGTAATTCCAGTTTTTTTAGCTCACTATAGTTAGCCACTTTTTGCACATCAAAATGATCAAATGCTTTACGATAACCCATACGTTTTTTGAGTACTGTTGCCCAGCTCAAGCCCGCCTGCGCCCCTTCCAGTATTAAAAACTCAAATAACAGCCGATCATCATGTACAGGGACACCCCATTCAGTATCGTGATACTGCTCTTCCAGTTCACTTGCAAGTGCCCAGGGACATTTATTCATTTGTTTAACAACTCTCCTAAACCTGCAAAGGGATTATGTGAACCGCCCGAATGATCATCCTGCTCTTGTTTAGTCGTGCCGAAACGCATTTCTTCATATTTTGAATGCTCATTATCATGACAATAAAGACATAATAATTCCCAGTTACTACCATCGGCCGGGTTATCATCATGGTTATGATTTTTATGATGCACCGTTAATTCCTGCAGGTTTGCATTAGTAAACTCTCGAGAACAACGCCCACAAACCCAGGGGTACATTTTCAGTGCCTGTCCCCGATAAGTTTTTTCACGATCAGATTGATGTTTGCGTGCATCTGCAACAAGACTCTCTGCAGCACTCATATTATGTTGATTATTGCTTGCCATAAGATTTCATTTATCGAAGTCTAAATAAGCCATTATATACTTCACAAGATTCAAGTTGTGGAATTTTCAATAACTGGAGGTAGAGCGGGCTTTAGTCCGCTTAATCCAAGCATAAATTATTTTACTCCAAAAAAAAGAAGCTTAAAGGCTAGAAAATCGGTGATTATAAGCCTCACCTCCTTGATATACAGACTTCGCTTCATCAGTGGGCTAAAGTCCGCTCTACACTGAATTAACCCATTAAAAATGCAAACAAAACTTGTTCTCATCTATCTTAACAGGTATAGTAAGCCATTTTCAGGTGTCTTGATATATTATCAAGATTAAAAGGGAAGTTGGTGCATAACCACGCATTAAGCCAACGCTGCCCCCGCAACGGTAATTGAGTTAAAAAATCTACCTAATGCCACTGTTCTTCTTTAAGGACGGGAAGGCGTAGATTCTGGATTATACCTCCACTCATCAGCCCGGAGACCTGCCTGAAACTTGCCAGAAAATACACTGATATTTTTTGTTTTTATTAGCTTGTGCGGGTGAGCACAGTCATCGAGAATTTTTATGAAGCCTTTTTTTGCTTATCGTAGTCCCTCCAAACGCATTCTCCGAATTCAGCTTAATTGTATTATTTAATAAATCGTAAACCACTGGCTTTATAAGTATTAAATAATATGAAAACCTACTTTTTTAGTTTGTTAGTCGTGCTATGCTCTTTACAGGCTGCATTTGCTAAACAGCAAGGAGGAAAAAATATTCCTGATAAAAAGAATACCTCCCAGTTTCAGCCTACAGAAGATTTATCCCCGGGAACGCCATACAATATTGATAACTTAGAGCGTGGAGAGGGCATTAAACATGACTTAAAATATGATGGCTGTAACGGTTATATTCGTGGCGGTTATATTCAAACTCACCAAAAAACCGTGAGTAATCAACAAGCTTACGCATTCGGCGGCGAACTGGGGTGTGGAGTTTCCTGGGGATCTTACTTTAAACTACATGCCAGCGCGTTTACAGCGATCAATCCAGGCTTTAATAGTGGTAACAAAGCTGAAATACAGGGTGATTTTTTCGATGAAAATAAAAATAGCTATATCACATTAGGTGAAGCAATTATGACCTTATCTTATGCTAATTTTCAAGCACATCTTGGCCCACAACGCTTTAGCTCGCCCCATATGGGGCCCGATGACTTACGTTTGCTACCCAACATCTTTGAGGCTTATTTAGTTGATTATCATATCAATGATGAATTCTATATGGGAGCTGGCTTTATTCGTACAGCAAAAGGCTGGGAAAATAATGGCAATGCAGCAGAGTTTGTTAATATCGGCGAAGCATACGGCGGAACGGGTTCACAAGCCTGGCTAGGCTGGGGCAAGTATCAACAGGGCCATATTAATGCCAGTGTCTGGTATTACTATATTAAAGATGTACAGCAAATTTTCTTTATGGACATTGTTTATCAAAATAGCTTGAATGAAGTTTTTGCATATACATTTGGTGGGCAATTTGATCTCGGTCGCTCTGTGGGCAGTGAATCCATTGGCTTGGTTGATGCCAACACGCTTGGTGTATTCGCCTCTTTAAGTGCCTATGGTGTTACGTTTACCACCGCTTATAACAAAAATTTTGGCCAGTCAGCAGCGATCAATAGTGTTGGAGGTGGCCCCTTTTTTACTTCGATGGAAGAAATGACAATAGATGCGGTGGATGCGGGCAAAAATGCACAAGCCTTGCTGTTTAATCTGGAATACCAGCCACACTTTTTAGAATCTATGAGCATAGGGATTGCAGCAGGCGATTTCCAGGCAGAAAAAGCCGCTGACTTCCATACTCAGGAATTCAATACCTACCTTAGCTACCAATATCAGCAGATGATTACCGTCGATATCATGTATGCCTATATCAAAAACCTGACATCAGAGTTAAAAACGGATCAACTGCGCGTGATTCTAGGCTATCAATTTTAGCTATCCTTTCGATTGTTTGTTTCGATACTCTCGATAAGGCCTCTATATTCTTGCTGATCAGGTTTATATAAAAACATCGCTAAAGCCGATAACATGATAAAAATATAAAGCGTATTATAACTATCCCCTAGTATAAACATGATAAGTCCATAAAGCCCGATACTTTCAGCCACTAGCATGGAAATAATAATAGTGAATCTATAACGAGACTTAGGTGAATTTTTACTTTTCGATGTTTGATTTAAGCGCAACATCACATGCCTGACAAACTTCATTACGGGAAAGGTTAAAATTGCCACAACATATAATATCGTTCTGATAAAAATACGTTGTTGCTCTTCGAAACCCAGTTGTATTTTATTTGCATAGAAATGGCACACCACAATAATAGCCATTAAACTCAGTAGACCAACGCCCCTGACTATGCCAGAAGATAAAAGATCAGATTGTAATTGTTGTTCTGAAATAGCCATAATGATTACTTTACCTGGTTTTCGATACGATACGCACGGATGATGACAACAAATGCGAAAAAATCATATAACCCGTGAATGATAATCGGCGTAAGCAAATTGCGAGTCCCTTCGTAATCCAGATAAAGCCCTAAATAAATACTGACAGCCGTTGCCATAACAAAATACAGGAAGGTGACGGCATGAACAAAGCCAAAAATTAAACTACTGAGTAATAAACCTGCCATGATCCCCCAGGAATTTTCTAGCCATGGCTGAATGACTCCGCGAAATAAAATTTCTTCGGAAATACCTGCAATAGCCCCCAAAATAAATAGATCAGTCCAGTGATGCTTTACTAAGCTAGGGCCTAGCGTATCCTCCAAGGTTTGCCTGATTTTTTGTAAAGACTCTGTTGTTATCTTATTTAATGCCAAAAAAATGATACACAGAGGCAAAGTCCCCATAATACCATTAAGTACCGCCTGTTCATTAAAGATAATAAATTCGAAAGGGTTTATATCAGCTATCCAGCCAAATACGATAGAAACTAAAATCAGAGCGCTTTCAAAATAACACGCGGTTTTAAAAAAACTATCTGAGTCTGGTGAGGGTTCATTCATAGGGCTATTAATGCGATAATAAGATTTTAATCATTTTCTTTAAAGGTCATACTGTGCTGTGCTACATTTACAAAAGTATTAAAAAAAACGAGTTGTATTTATATTTAGATAAACAGGATGATTTTTCCAGTATCCCAAACGATATTCTTAAAAGTATCGGACATCCCGAATACGTTATGCAGCTAGAGATCACACCTGAACGTAAACTCGCGCGTGAAAATGCAACCGATGTTCTTAAAGGTATTGATGCAAATGGATTTTTTATCCAGATGCCACCAACAATCCATCCTGCTCCTGCGACATTACAGTAGAGCGGACTTTAGTTCGCAATGTGTGTATATCGTATCAAGTTTAAGCGGACTGAAGCCCGCTCTACATTGATTAAGGAATGGGAATCAAATAATTTGTGCATTCTGACTTGTCTTTTTGTTCGCCTTCTGCGTTGCGGAAACAGTTACGTAGCTAGCTATGCGCCTGTTACCGCGCCTTGAAGGCAAACAAAAATACTGCGTCATAATTGCACAACTTATTCAATTCCCATTCCTAAGCTTTTGGCAATGTTACGCCTTCCTGCCCCTGATACTTACCCCCTCTATCTTTATATGAGGTCTCACACACTTCATCGCCGCCAAAAAATAACATTTGTGCAACCCCTTCATTGGCATATATTTTTGCGGGTAACGGTGTTGTATTAGAAAATTCCAGTGTGACATGCCCTTCCCATTCAGGCTCTAAAGGGGTTACATTGACTATTATGCCACATCTGGCATAAGTGGATTTCCCTAGGCAGATGGTTAAAACATCACGCGGAATACGAAAATATTCAACGGTTCTTGCCAAGGCAAAGGAATTGGGCGGAATAATGCAGACGTCAGACTGAACATCAACAAAACTGCCATCACTAAAATTTTTAGGATCTACAATGGCCGAATTAATATTGGTAAATATTTTGAATTCATCCGAGCAACGCACATCATAGCCATAACTTGAGGTACCATAAGAAATTACTTTGCCCCGCTCTGAGTGCTTGACCTGTCCTGCTTCAAAAGGTGAAATCATATCCTGCTCTTGTGCCATACGGCGAATCCATTTATCTGATTTTATACTCATATCTACTGTTGCTGTGTAATTCTATAAAGAAGTAGCTTTAATGATAATATATGTGCTCTCTAAAAACCAATTTACTCTCAGAGATTAAACAAATGTACGTTTTTAATTTTTAAAAATAATCACATATTTTGTTTCCATTTCACTTCCTATTTTCCCTCTATACTGGATAGAGCTTAGGGGAATGGAAAAATATACTCATCCAAAACTATTTCTACAACGCTGAAGATGGATAAAAAGACAAGCAAGTTGCACCAGTTATTTCGTGCACATTCCTTAGTCAATACTCACACGAAAAATTCATTTATCTATCCTTGCAATTTATTACACATATCACTCACATTGAGCGGGTATGGTTTTATGTTTTTCGATTAACTTTTAATTTAAAAACAAATGGTTATACTAAGTTTAGTAGATT
>CAZLLL010000101.1:0-8672 GCA_964560255.1 uncultured Methylomonas sp. | reverse complement strand
ACGTAACTGTTTCCGCAACGCAGAAGGCGAACAAAAAGACAAGTTAGAATGCACAAGTTATTTCGTGCACGTTCCTTATGCATACTATTGAATGAACTGAATTAAAAGGAATATTTTAGATGCCTATCATTCAATTATTTTTTTAAACCTGCCAGGAAGTGACTATGATCGAAAAGATTGGTTATAAAGCAGTTCTCGTTTATCCAGAATTTGATACTCAGGATACCTTCTGGAGCTATGCCAAAAGTTTAAAAATGTATGCGCCTGCCAGTGAATTTGGCTTAGCTAAGAGATTACTGCCTCCCTTAGGATTAATGGGCTTATTTAACTACCTTAAGCCCTATTATGAGCAACTGGTGCTGATTGATAAAAATATTGATCCCAGACCATTGCTTGATTTTATTGACGATGCAACACATGTTTTTATGGGCGGCATGATGGCTCAGGAAAAAAACCTATTGAAAACTGCACTTGAAATAAAAGAAGCAGGCAAGGTTTTAATCGTTGGAGGTACCGCCATTACGCCACAATCACCACTGCTCAATATCGCCGACCATGCAGTGGAAAATGAGGTCGAAGGCGTTATTGATGAGTTGCTACTTGGACTAAAACAAGGCAATGCTAAAAAATATTATAAGGGTAGCGCCACATTAGCAGAGAATTTTTTTCAACCGGATTATGCCGCGATCAATATGCAAAACTATGTACATATGGCTGTGCAAATCAGTCGTGGTTGTCCAGAAGCCTGTGAGTTTTGCGATATTCCTTCCCGTTTTGGTAAAGCAGTCCGGGTTACCCCCTGGCAAAAAACTGAGCAATCCTTCCGGCAAATGAAGGAATTAGGCTGGACGGGGCAGGTCTTTGTAGTCGATGACAATTTTATCGGACACCCGAAAAAGGCACTACAAGTACTCAAAAATCTGTATAAAATTGGCGAGAAGATAGGTTACCACCACCCTAAATACACAGAATTAACTTTGCGGCTGGCCGATGATTCACCCATTATGCAGGAATTAAGACACTGGTATCATAAGGCCAATTTTATTAACGGTTTTTATGGTGTGGAAACGCCCAATACAGCATCATTACTGGAAACCAACAAGTGCCAAAACCTGCGTGGCGAACGTAGCCTGGAGGAAAAATTAAGTTTTATTTCCGCACAAACAGGCTCTGGGGTAATGATCGGCATGATCTATGGCTTTGATCATGACAGCAATAACTCCGTGCAGGAATTTATAGATTTCGTCAATGCCAGTAATGCCCCTATTGTGATGGCAGGGCTGTTAAATGCCTTGCCCTGTACACCATTAATGACTAGACTGGAAAAGGAAGGACGCTTGATTCAGGCCAGTAGCGGTAACAATTCAGATGGTGTCATTAACTTTATCCCTTACAACATATCTGTGCAGCAGGCAGAGAAAAATTATCTGCATATACTACAAGAAATCTATCATCCACAGGTTTACTTTACACGTGTGATGCGCCATCTAAAGTTAATTGACCCTGAATTACAGACTAAGCATCGCGAAAAGAGTCACAAGCTCAGCTTCTTAATTAAAATTCTGTTACGCCAAAATGCTTTAACATATTGGCGCTATTTGCCCCAGGCACACAGCTATGCCAAGCAGCACTATGGTTTTAATAGCGCTGGCTACCAAGTTATATTGGCGGAATTTTTTTCCCTATGTGGTCAATTCACCCATTTCAAGGAACAAATCAATGTGCAACGCAAACATATCAGAATCCAGAATTATGCGCCCTGGCAACGCCTTTCATGGCGTGAGCAGCTCGCATTGAATAAGGCACAAAGTAACAAACGAGAAGCCCAAAGACAAGGATGAGTACCTATTATATTGGCCTTTCCATTACTTACCACGACCCAGCTTTGGCCATTATTGATGCCCAGGGAAATGTTCTGTTTGCAGAAGCAACTGAACGTTATCTGCAGAACAAACGGGCACTCAATAGTGTCTCCGATCCTTTATTACAGGTGCATCCATTATTGCAGCAATACTGCCCTGCCCCGACTAAATTCATTATTGCGATTAACTGGCGTAAACAACGCCCTGTATACGAAAATATGGTTGCGGCTTTAGGCTGTTTGACCGCTCCCGGCTTATTAAAGACGGGGATCAAAAAATTACGCTCTCCACTACAGAATTATCAGCTACATCATATGATCGCCAGCCAGCGCAATAGTATCACCAGTGCCGGGCTTAATCTGGTGCGCATTATTAAACAGCATTACCCCGATTGTACACTTGCATTTGCTGATTTCGACCATCACCTGACTCATGCTGCAACAGCCTGCTATAGCAGCCCGTTTGATGAAGCGGCTTGCGCAGTAATTGATTCTTTTGGTGAAAAAGGCTCAATGGCTTTTTATCATTTTAAGAATCAGCAACTGCAGTGCCTTTATGAGTTAAAGGGGACAGGGAGTATCGGTTTTTATTATATGAAAATCACTGAATTATGTGGCTTTGACTGGCTAAAAGGTGAAGAGTGGAAAGTGATGGGGCTGGCACCTTACGGCAAATTAAATCAGCCACTTTATCAACATTTAAAAGCAACACTGTCTGTACAGGGCTTTGCTTGCCAGCATCGCGGCAAAGACTTGTTTACCCATATAGCGACTCTGGATCAATTTAAACGCCAGGCTCATGACCCGATAGAACAGGCAGCAGACCTGGCCTATACCGGACAATATTTTTTTGCTGAATTAATGACTCAGCTATTACAGCATTTACAACAGCAGACAGGCTGTAAAAACCTGACACTCGGCGGTGGCTGTGCACTGAATTCAGCCTATAACGGGCAAATCAAAAGCCGTACAAACTTTGCTCAGGTTTTTATTCCCTCGGCACCTGCTGACGATGGCACTGCACTGGGAACTGCCTGGCTAGCCTTGCGCCATGATCAGCCCAGGTTGAATCTTAGTAGTCTCGATAGACCACTGTCACCTTATCTAGGGTCGAGTATTTCAGATTCCGCCATAAGCAGGCTCATACAATACAACCGCAGTTTAGATATCCGCCACCTACCGGAAAACATTTGTGCTATCACAGCAGAATTACTGGCTAAAGGTCAGTTAGTTGGCTGGATACAAGGCCGGGCTGAATTTGGCCCCAGATCACTAGGTAACCGCTCTATTCTAGCCGATCCGCGCAAAGCGGCAAACAAAGATGCGATTAATCAAAGCATAAAGTTTCGCGAAAGCTTCCGTCCCTTTGCACCTTCAGTGTTGCATGAACATGCAGACGACTTTTTTGCCAATTATCATGAATCTCCCTATATGGATAAAACGCTAACGCTAAGGGATTCTCATCAACAGCAAGTCGCGGCTGTTTGTCATGTCGATGGCACAGGGCGTTTGCAAACGGTAAAACAACACTGGAATCCACGGTTTTATTCGCTGATAAGCCATTTTTATCAGCAAACTCAGATACCCATGCTATTAAATACCAGCTTTAATGTCATGGGCAAACCATTGGTACATACGCTGGAAGATGCGCTTGCAGTGTTTTTAACCACCGGCCTGGACGCTTTGGTGATTAATGATTATTTAATCTGTAAGCCAGAAAAATGAAAAAACCTGAGACTCTTTATTGGTAACCGTTCACCTACCCCTTAACATATTGATTTATATAGATCAGACTAATATGCCAGCAGCAAATAACCACTGTAAGTCATTGAAATTTTGACTCAGAAATGATGAAAAACAATTTCATAGAAATACTGAGAAATAATTTACAGTTAAATTAACAGGTTAAGCTTGTAGGGGGTAGGTGAACGGTTACCTTTATTGTAACTGTTCAGATCCTCCTTTGTAAAATGGGAGTTGAGGAGTCTTTTTCTAATAAAACCTCCCTAACCCCTCCTTGATAAGGAATGGGCACGAAATAAGCTGAGCAACTGATGCAGGATTTTTGTTCGTATTCAAGGCGCATAAATAGGCGCATAGCGAGCTACGTAACTGTTTGTGCAACACCGAAGACGGATAAGGGGACTGAATGGTTACGGACTACAAGCTTAAAACGGAACATCCTTTATATCAT
Organism: uncultured Methylomonas sp.; assembly: GCA_964560255.1. Classification (GTDB taxonomy): domain Bacteria; phylum Pseudomonadota; class Gammaproteobacteria; order Methylococcales; family Methylomonadaceae; genus Methyloprofundus. The sequence continues at coordinate 4,617 of CAZLLL010000101.1, read as the reverse complement.
AGGCTATTTCAAGATGTAGGTTGCGGGTGAGACATCAACTCCAACAAAATACATCCCCAGGCCATCAATACTGGAGGGCGTACCTCAACCCCAACCTGCAAAACTAAACCCACTTTTATAGGTATATAATGAATGCCAAAGTCTACACATTTTTTTGACCCTGTCTTAGCGAGTTTATATACTACCAAATTAAGCGCATGCAATATAACATGGGAAGGTAATAGCGCAGAGATTCAAACGATATTTTACCAGTTGAATCAACCTGAACCACAACAGTGTACGCTGCCTAAGGCATATGATTTTATACAGCACCAATTAAAACAAGTAGCACAACACTATGCAACTAAAATCATTCCAGACTATTACCCAGATAGCCTGACTTTATTGCAAACCATAAAAACACCTCCTATCGCAAAACACCTTAGTACAAAAGAAAATATTAATCGCTGGCTAGAGCTGACAGCAGATGTGATACTGACTCAACCTCACTGGTTGCAAAACATATCCCCCGCCGCCGCTAGCCAGAACATAGTTTCTGTGCAATTAATGTCACTGTATATACGGCTCACACAAGCAGATCAACAGGGTGCTAACCTGCAACAGTCTTATTATTCACTGTTATTAGCGACAGGCATCAAAATACCCCGCCTGCATAGCCACAACGACAGTCAGCAAACAGAGCTTATACCTGCTCTATTCGATTTTGCGACTATCCAGCTAGCCTTATCCCGATTTCCCAGAGTTTTGCTGCCTGAGATGCTTGGCTTTACACTGGCTTTCTGCCAGATGCCTAGCCTAATTGAAGTCTGCTTTCCTGATCAACACACAACCCACCATTTTTATCAACAGCGCCAACATCAGCTGGAAGCAAATATAGCCCCCTTACAGCAATGTATTACAGCCTATCTGGACTTATTTCCCCAGCAAACACAGGTATTATGGCAACGTATTCAGCAAGGTTTCTGGTTATATCAGCTGCTGATGCAACGCAGTTGCGAGCATTTCAGTACTACGTTAAGCACCTCTTTACCCGCACAGCCTGCAATAGCAACGTTATTACAGCAAAAAGCAGCCGCAGCCATCGGTCATCATCAGAAAATTCAATTGCAGGGACAATCGCTGGATCAATGGTTTGCCGGATTGCCTGCAAATACAGAGAATTTTCTCCAGGCGCTAAGACAATCTGAGTATATAGATAAACAGAATCCCGCAAACAGCCGATTACTAAAATTATTTGATTTTAACGGCCCAATGTTTGGCGTACTAGATGAACCTGAACGAAATATCTTATTAAACTGGTTACAGCATGAATTAAAGACCAGTTCAGCTGCTACGGGTACTCTCAGTCACAAGAATATAAATCAGCCCACACCGTTTAAAAGTCGCCCTACAATTCAATTACCTATAAAACAAGCCAGCTATGCCAAATTAAACAATAGAGAGCTGTATTACTATTTGATTAATCAGGATTTATTTGCTGATGTTTTACCTACTGCGAAGTGTAAAGTACGTAAACTATTACGCAGATGCGCACTGTTCAACCCCCTGCCCTTTAAAGATTACAGCCATCAACACTTTAATCGCTATATAGAAAATATTTATCAACGAGAAATGCAGGCTTATACTCCTTTACAAGGCGTTCCTAAAATATCTAAAGCAGCGTATATATGGGGATTTGAGCAGATTGCACCGATGATATTAATTGATGGCTGCTGGATACAGAACAGCCTGTCATTACAACCAGCATATCCAGACATTAGTGAGATTTTATTCAGTATTTATAAGGATGAAATAGGCTCTGGGCAACTGCAACAAAACCATCCCTATATTTTCAGACAGCTATTGAATAGTTTATCAATCCAGCTACCTGCGGCTTATAGCCAGGAATTTATTAAACATCCAGGCTTTATCAATAGCGCCTTTGACTTGCCTGTTTATATGCTGGCATTATCCAGTTTTTCGATAGAATTTTTACCTGAATTATTGGGCTTAAATATGGCCATTGAGTTAAGCGGTCTGGGCAGGAGTTATATGAACCTGGTCGATGACTGGAATTACTGGGGCATAGATCCGAGCATTGCGAACATTCATATTTCTATTGATAACTATGCCAGCGGCCATACCTTTCTGGCAAAAAAAGCGATTCAATTATATATGGATGGCCTCGTGCAAAGCAGTAGCAATAGTGCCACACTCAAGTATCACTGGAAACGCATCTATAATGGCTATGCATCATTACGCTTTGTTGGTGGGCGCTTTAAATTTAGTTTACCCTTTAGCTACCTAGCCCATAAATTTAAATAAAGTAACTCGCAAAAAATAACCCACACTCATTTCCAAGCTCTGAGACAGTGAAAGTATGGCTAATTCGGAGTGCAAAAACAAATTTTTGCCTGCTTTTAAACATAACAAAGTGGGCATCTTTCATTTTTTCCCAAAAGTAGTTGACACCTTAAGGGGCAACCAAGTTTCGGAAATAGCTAAAGCGTGTCACTCCTGTCGTATGTCCCGCCCCAGGTTGTCTATCCTTTTATCGTTAACAACGACTTAAAACCTGATCGAAATGTTGGTCGATGTGCGTATTCCATCAATCACAGCGGCATAATCAGATTGGCCTAATGCTTTTGCAATATTTTCTTTGGCGAGTTTAGCCTTTTCTTTGTCATCAATTGTCAAACTACCATCAGCTACACTTAATAAATTCACTACAGTCTGATCACCCAGCGGAGAGTCTACAACAAAAACCGTCGTTTTTCCTGCAATCGGCTTTGCCGCTTTAAAAGCTGCCTGGCTAACTGCCCAAGGCACTTCTTTACTATCACGACGCAAATCAGTGACCGTTTTAACTGGTGAATCAAGTTCTTTGGCAACCTCAGTCATTGTTCCACCAGTAAGCAGAGCCTGTTTTATTTTATCAGCTTGCTGTTTTACTTTATCCTTAGCCTGCTGATTCTGAATTGCTGTGACAATAATATTTTGTACATCAGCCAAGAGTTTTGTTTCGGCAGGTTGATGCTCTAACAGACGCAGTACGATTAAACGCTCTTCACCAAGCTCTATAGGCTCGCTATTGTTACCTTGCAATACAGTTTCAGAAAAAGCAATATTTCTAATCGCTTCTTCGCTAGCAATACCTACTCCTGTATGCTGGGAAAAAAGCTCAGTTTGTATGATTTTTAGACCTAAATCATCAGCTACTGCGACTAAATTATCTGAATTTTCAAAGCTTAATTCCGTCAACGATTCGCCTAGCTCATAAAATATTGTTTCAGCTTCAACTCTTTTTACTGACTCCACAACCTCATCTTTAACATCTGTTAACACTTGCGTTTCGGCTGCTATAAGTTCAGTCACTGTAATGAGGTGATACCCAAAATCTGATTTGATAGGCTCTGATACTTCTTTCAAGGCCAAAGTTAATGCCGCTTTTTCAAGTTCAGGCCGCAACATCCCAACTTCAAACAAACCTAGATCACCGCCATTTTTTGCCGTCAAAGTGTCATCAGACAACTCACGAGCTAATGCGACAAAAGTCTCTTGAGCTAATCGTTGCTGAGCAGCCTGAGCTTTTGCCAAGGCTTGCTCCTCTGTCGTATCTTTAGTTTTAGCAAACAGAATATGGCTTATTTTACGCCGCTCTTTGACCGAATATAGCTCAATATTATCTTGGTAATAGTTATCAATCTGTGCTTCTGTCGGGTCAATATCCTCCATCAACTCAGGTAAAGAAAGTTCCACATATTCAATGGATACTTGCTCGGCGGTCTGAAATGTTTCTGCATTTTGCTGGTAATAAGTATTGATTTCTTCAGCGGAGGGTTCAGTGTTAACTGGCTTAACTTTAATTGTCGCGTATTCAATTTTGCGACTCTGATTCTGAATCTTGAAAAAGCGTTCAATTGCTTGCTCTGAAACAAAACTGGTATCAGTCACAGATTTTTGGTATTGCTCCATTAGCAATGCTTTACGAATACGGTTAACAAACTGTGCTGAAGACATTCCCTGCTGCCCCAGCATGGTTTCATATTGTTTTTTATCAAACTTACCATTCACCTGAAAATAAGGTAAAGAAGCAATAAACCCTCGTACCGTCTTATCGGACACTGAGAGATTTTCAGCCGTGACATGCTGTAATAATAACTCGTCGCGTATCAATTTTTCAACTGCCTGTTTTTTCAATATCTCTTCAGGTATCTGCCTTTCAGCATATTGTTGTTTAAATTGCGCGTAAGCCTGACTCACATCACGCTGAACAAATTCTTTATCGCCAACAATCACGACAGCATTTTCCTGTCCACCATCGGTGTAGTTCTGTAATCCCCATAGTGCAAAGGGCACACAAATCAATATCAAAATTACCCAGGCAAAAGTACCTTGTGTTTTTTCTCTTATTTCTGTCAGCATTAAATTAGCCTTACTTAATTGATTATCTTAGGGTTAAGGTCACTCGCAACACACCCACCTTGGCTTTTATCTTTTTGTTCGTTTTCTGCGCTGTATAAACAGTTACGTAACCTGCTATGGAATGGGAATTGAATAAGTTGTGCAATTATGGCGTAGTCTTTTTGTTTGCCTTCAAGGCGCGGTAACAGGCGCATAGCTAGCTACGTAACTGTT
>CAZLLL010000100.1:0-8729 GCA_964560255.1 uncultured Methylomonas sp. | reverse complement strand
GACGGCAAACAAAAATACTGCGCCATAATTGCACAACTTATTCAATTCCCATTCCATAGTGGCAGCTCTTGCTTTTTGTTGCTACTGGACGGAGTATTTACCTCGCCCATAACGTTTATCGTGAACGAGATACTCATGGCTGATAGCCTGTAATACTTCTTGAGAAAAAACCTCACTTTCTATTGCTTTTTACAAAAATTTACAATGAAGAATATTCCTAACAAACTGATATTTATGTTATATTTTAATTTATACGCCCGCCCTATAGTGTGCGGTGTGATTTTTTAAGAGAAATGATGGACAATAATGATGTTAGATATTCTACTTATTTGCCTTGCTTTTGGCTGTTTTTCAGGTACTCTTGCTGGCCTGTTTGGGGTGGGCGGTGGTTTGGTGCTAGTACCTTTTTTTCTTTTTTTACTGGAGTCTCAGGGAATTACAAATGAATTGCTAATGTTGATAGCTGTTGCTACCTCGCTGGCAACCATTATTATTACCTCTATCGCAGCAACAATAATGCATCACCGTTTAGGTGCCGTTATTTGGCGATATGTGTTTAATTTAAGTTTCGGGCTTGTTATTGGCGTTATTATAGGAGCCTGGATCGCTGATTCTATTGCGGCTGAAAACTTGCGTTTTATCTTTGGTTTGTATATGTTGTATGTTGCGCTGCAAATGGTCATGCAAAGCAAGTCTAAAGCAAATCTTAAGCCGCTGGGCTCGCTAGTCTTAAGGATATCAGGCGGAGTCATTGGTGTGGTTGCATCCTTATTGGGAATAGGAGGAGGGACTTTAACGGTGCCTTTGCTGGCAAAACATCAAGTACCTATGCGTCATGCAGTTGCTATTTCCAGTGCTTGTGGTTTACCAATTGCCGTAATAGGTACGATCTCGTATGCATTTTTAGGGTGGCAGAAAACTGGCCTGCCGGAAGGCTGTGTTGGTTATATCTATTTACCCGCGTTTTTAGGTATTATAATAAGTAGTGTATTGATGGCTCCGGTGGGTGCTAAATTAGCTAATAAATTGCCTACCCAGCGTTTAAAACGCTATTTTTCAATCTTGTTGTTTGCAGTAGCGGCTAAGTTATTGTGGGCGTTTGTTTGATTTATTTAAGGGGAATATGATGGCAGAATTTAAAAAATATCGTTGTATGGAATGTGAGCATGTTTATGATGAAGAGCAAGGTGATCCCGATAGTGGCCTGGCTCCAGGAACCTTATGGAATGATATTCCAGATGACTGGGCGTGTCCTGTATGTGGTGCGTCAAAAAGTTTTTTTAAATTAGTGGTATAGGTATATGTGGAGCGGACTTTAGTTCGCTGGTCTAGTGCCGCTGTATGTCTTTGCGAGACGGGGTATTCACCCCGTTTCAAGTGTTTAGTGCTGATGTACAACACACCATTGAGATAAATATCTCGCCCCTTCATGAGGGCTTATGCTTAATGTGTTAGGAATGGGCACGAAATAAGTTGAGCAACTGACGCAGGATTTTTGTTCGTATTCAAGGCGCATAGCGAGCTACGTAACTGTTTGTGCAACACCGAAGACGGACAAAAAGACAAGTCAGTTGCTCAACTTATTTCGTGCACGTTCCTTAGTTACGATAAACGTTATGAACGGGGTAAAAACCCCGTTCAGCAGCAGTTTTTAATTATTTTAAAAAATTACAAACCATGCTAAAATATCCGGTTAATTTAAAGATATTGAAGGGGATTGTGTTATGCAAATTATACAGGAAGCTTTAACTTTTGATGATGTGCTATTAGTGCCTGCTCACTCAACTGTCATGCCGCGCGAAGTGTCAATGAAAACACTATTGACACGCAATATATCGCTTAATATACCGCTGGTTTCAGCGGCAATGGATACCGTAACCGAGTCAAGATTAGCGATTGCCATCGCGCAAGAAGGGGGTATCGGGATTATTCATAAGAATATGACCGCAGAAAAACAGGCACAGGAAGTACGCAGTGTTAAAAAATATGAAAGCGGTGTTATCAGAGAGCCTATTACTGTTGCTTCAACAGCGACTGTACGTGATGTAATGGCCTTGACCAAAACACACAATATTTCAGGTGTGCCTGTTGTCGATGGGAATCAATTGGTGGGCATAGTGACCAGTCGTGATTTACGCTTTGAAACACGTTTAGATGAGTCCATTGCCAAGGTGATGACACCTAAAGCGCGTCTGGTGACTGTGCAAGAAAATTTTACTCAGGCAGAAGCTTTAAGTTTGTTGCATGAACACCGTATTGAAAAAGTGTTAATTGTGAATGATGATTTTCATTTGCGTGGCATGATTACCGTAAAAGATATTCAAAAAGCGAAAGACTATCCTATCGCCTGTAAAGATAAATTAGAGCGCTTGCGCGTTGGTGCAGCTGTTGGTACAGGTGAAGGCACTGAAGAACGTGTGGCTGCGTTAGTTGAGGCCGATGTGGATGTGATCGTGGTGGACACCGCACATGGTCATTCACAAGGTGTGCTGGATCGTGTGCGCTGGGTCAAGAAAAATTATCCTGATTTACAAGTTATTGGCGGTAATATTGCGACAGCGGAAGCGGCTTTGGCTTTGGTTGAGGCAGGAGCAGATGGTGTGAAAGTCGGCATAGGCCCTGGATCAATTTGTACTACGCGGATTGTTGCGGGTGTCGGTATTCCGCAAATTTCAGCAGTGGATAATGTTGCCACAGCACTAAAAGGAACAGGGATTCCTTTAATAGCTGATGGCGGAATACGTTATTCGGGGGATATGGCAAAAGCCTTATCTGCTGGCGCTTATTCAGTCATGTTAGGTGGGCTTTTTGCTGGCACAGAAGAAGCACCGGGTGAAGTTGAATTATTTCAGGGGCGTTCGTATAAATCCTATCGTGGCATGGGGTCTATTGGTGCGATGGCGCAGCAGCAAGGGTCTAGTGACCGTTATTTTCAGGAGGAGGCTGGTTCCTCAGAAAAATTAGTACCCGAAGGTATTGAAGGGCGGGTTCCTTATAAGGGGAGTCTGGTGGCTATTGTTCATCAGGCACTGGGAGGAATTCGTGCCAGTATGGGCTATACCGGCTGCGCAACCATCGAAAAATTACATAAAAACGCACAGTTTGTCCGTGTCAGCAGTGCAGGGATGCGTGAAAGTCATGTGCATGATGTTTCTATTACCAAAGAAGCGCCAAATTACCGGATTTCATAAGCTGTCATTTAGTAACCATTCAGCCCCCTTTGTAAAATGGGAGTTGAGGAGCCTTTTTTAATAACACCTCCCCCTACCCCCTCCTTGATAAGAAGGGGGTACTGAACGGTTACAAGTTATTTCATGCACGCCCCCCATAGTCTTTGTTTTTTTATTTTGAAGAGATCACCGTGACCCAGCAAACAACAGATATTCATGCCCACAAAATCCTTATTTTAGATTTTGGATCACAGTATACGCAGCTGATTGCGCGACGTATACGAGAGATTGGAGTTTATTGCGAAATCTATTCTTGTGAGTGCAGCGATGAAGAAGTCATTGCTTTTGGTGCACAAGGAATTATTTTATCCGGTGGACCAGAGTCGGTTACCGCAGGCAATACGCCAAGAGCACCTCAGGCAATATTTGATGTCGGTGTCCCTGTGTTAGGCATTTGCTATGGTATGCAAACAATGACTGAGCAATTAAATGGCAAAGTTGCTAGTTCTGATCATCGTGAATTTGGTTATGCCCAAGTCAGAGCGCGAGGGCATTCTAAATTATTAACCGATATAGAAGACCATACATCACCAGAAGGCTATGGTTTATTAGATGTCTGGATGAGTCATGGTGACCGTGTCGTGGAATTACCAGAAGGCTTTAAGCTAATAGCAAGTTCGGAGGGTGCACCCATTGCGGGTATGGCGGATGAGACAAGAGATTTTTATGGTGTGCAATTCCATCCTGAAGTTACGCATACTAAACAGGGTGGACGAATTTTAAGTCGTTTTGTGCTGGATATTTGCGCTTGTGATGCTTTATGGGATTCGGCACATATTATCAGTGAAAGCCTGCAAGCGATTCAGCAAAAAGTAGCAACGGATCAGGTGATTCTTGGGCTTTCCGGTGGCGTAGATTCTTCTGTCGTTGCCGCACTGCTGCATAAAGCGATAGGTGAGCAGCTTACCTGTGTGTTTGTTGATACGGGCTTATTACGCCTTAATGAAGGTGATCAGGTCATGGCAACATTCGCCCAGCATATGGGCGTAAAAGTGATTAGAGTGAATGCAGAAAAGCGTTACTTAGCTGCATTGGCAGGTGAATCCGATCCAGAGCAGAAACGAAAAATAATCGGTAATCTGTTTGTTGAAATATTTGATGAAGAAGCGAGTAAATTAACGGCTGCAAAGTGGCTGGCACAGGGGACAATTTACCCTGATGTAATTGAATCAGCAGGGGCGGCAAGTGGCAAGGCGCATTTAATCAAATCACACCATAATGTCGGTGGTTTGCCCGAAAATATGACACTAAAACTGCTTGAACCCTTACGCGAGTTATTTAAAGATGAAGTGCGTAAGCTGGGAACTGAATTAGGTTTGCCTTACGATATGGTCTATCGCCACCCTTTTCCAGGCCCTGGCTTAGGCGTGCGTATCTTGGGCGAAGTTAAAAAACAGTATGCGGATTTATTGCGTCAGGCCGATGCTATTTTTATGGACGAACTGTATAAACAGGAATTATATCAAACAGTCAGCCAGGCTTTTGCGGTATTTTTACCAATAAAGTCTGTTGGCGTGATGGGGGATGGCCGCCGGTATGATTATGTCATCGCCTTACGCGCAGTTGAAACAGTCGACTTTATGACCGCGCGCTGGGCGCATTTGCCTTATGACTTTTTAGGCCATGTTTCCACCCGAATTATTAATGAAGTGGATGGTATTTCCCGTGTGACTTATGATATTTCGGGCAAGCCACCCGCTACAATCGAGTGGGAATAACACAACCGGAAGATGAAGCATGGATGCGCCATGCTATCAGGCTTGCACAACGTGCCGAAACTCAAGGAGAGGTGCCTGTAGGGGCAGTACTGGTGCTGGATGGGCAGTGTATCGCAGAAGGCTGGAATACCCCGATTACTGATAATGACCCTACCGCACATGCAGAAATAATAGCCATACGGCTAGCAGGACAGAAACTCAATAATTATCGTTTGCTGAATTGTACCTTATATGTCACTTTGGAGCCTTGTGTGATGTGTGTCGGAGCGATAGCACATGCACGTGTTAAACGCCTGGTGTTTGGCGCGTTTGATGAAAAACGAGGGGCAGTGTGCAGTGCTTTACAACTGGCTAATGCTGACTTTTTAAATCACCAGGTTGACTGGCAAGGTAACGTGCTGGCAGAACCCTGTGGTAATTTATTACGTGATTTTTTTAAAGCCAAGCGAAAACGCATACAGAGCGGACTTCAGTCCGCAAAGCGAGCACATGCTCCATTGTAAAATTTAAGGAAACGAAAATGCAAGAGAATAGGTGCCCGTTCAGTCCTCCTCATCAAGGAGGGCTTAGGAACGTGCACGAAATAACTTGGGCAACTTGCTTGTCTTTTTATCCGTCTTCAGCGTTGTAGAAATAGTTACGTAGCTGGCTATGCGCCTATTTCTACGCCTTGAATACGAATAAAAATGCTACGCCAGTTGCCCAACTTATTTCGTTCACGTTCCTTAGAAGGAGGATTTATAGACTCTCATATATTTAATTTTCAATCTTCGTACCACAGGTAATTGAAAAATAATATATTTATTTTTTTAAAATGGAAATTATTTATCTCAGAAACTATATTAGAAAAAGGCTCCTTAACTCCCATTTTACAAAGAGTGATCTGAACAGTTACGGATTATCAGTTAAGACGTTTCTAGTTTCACAGCGGTACCATAAGCCAATATTTCTGAAGCATTAGCCATAATATTACTGGTTGTAAAACGAACATTGATTATCGCATCGGCATCGCGCTTACTTGCTTCATCAACCATTCTTTCAATAGCAACGTCTCTGGCATCCGCTAGCATTTCTGTATAGCCAACAATTTCGCCACCAATCAGACCTTTTAAGCCCGCCATTAGATCACGTCCTACATGTTTTGATTGCACGACATTGCCTGCAACAATACCAAGGTTTTCTGAGATAATTTTGCCCGGTATTTCAGGAGTAGTAGAAAATTGCATAATATTTTTCCTTTTGTTTAGGTCAATGGAAGTATTATTCATTTAAGGCGGAACACCAGTAAAGATTGTAGCTACAGATATTATCACGATGAAGAGAATAAATAGTTTGTATTTTCTTCGGGGGGTGAACAATGGTCTCGCTTTCGGTGAATAGCTTTAATACTTGTCTGGTTAAAAGGCAAGTGTAGGGCTGGATACTCTATCACTATTCTTTAGTTATGAGAAGAAATAGGGAAATTAACACGCCTGTGAAAGGGGCGGAATCAAGCTATTTTTAACTCGCTGAAATAACGGGACGTTCTGTGTTAAGGAATGGGCACGAAATAAGCTGAGCAACTGAGCAGTATTTTTATTCGTATTCAAGGCGTATAAATAGGCGCATAGCCAGCTACGTAACTATTGGCTACCAACTTAATACAGGACAACTCCTTTACAAAATAAGTAGGGTGGGCAGTTTTTTTTGCCCACCACCAAGTTGAACCTCGGTGGGCAGAAAAGATTGCCCACGCTACAAATGATGGCTTGTCCCGTCTTAAGCTGGTAGCCTAACTATTTATACAACGCTGAAGATGGACAAAAAGACAAGTCAGTTGCTCAACTTATTTCGTGCACGTTCCTAAGGTAACTCGCAATAAATAAAGCCTCCAAAATGGTATGAATCAACTGAAAGATCCCTCATTTTTCTATTCACTTTGTTATGTGCAAAAGGAGTACAAAAACTTGCCTTTGCACTCCGAATTAGCAATACTTTCACAATCTCAGAGCCTGAGAATAAGTGTTGCTTGCTTTTTGTGTTAGTGGGTGGATTATTATTTGCAAGTTGCCCAAGTGAATATAGTTTTTATTAGTGCAATGACTCAGGTCTGAACCAGCCCCATTTTATATAGTTGATTTACATTAATATTAAAGTCTTCAGCATTTACCATACGTCTAATTAAATAGGGCTCGCCATTGGTATCCTTCTCTATTTTAGCCAGGTCGACTAAACGAGGTTTGACAGGTATTTTATCTTTATTGAGTAACAAAGTGATTTTAGGGCGCAGTTTTTTTACTTGATTCACCTCAATAATAATCGCCACTTCACCCGTGTTTAATTCTACAACATTGCCGGGAGGGTAGATTCCCAGACATTGAATAAATTTGATGACTAATTCGGTATCAAGCTGGGTACCACTCGATTTAGTCAAAATATTAATTGATTCCAGATGTGTTTTACCTTTTTTATAAATACGGTCACTGGAAATAGCATCATATGTGTCAGCGATGGAAATAATTCGGGTGTAGGCATGAATCTTGTTGCCTGTTAGCTTGCGTGGATAGCCCTTGCCATCTATACGTTCATGGTGACCATAAACGGCCTCAATAACACATCTGGGTAGTGCATGATCCGACTCGAGTATTTGTAAACCCAAAAGTGGGTGAGATTGCATTATTTTGAGTTCTTCAGGTTCAAAACGCCCCGGTTTATTCAATATCTCCAATGGGATTTTTAATTTCCCCATATCATGCATCAACCCACATAAGCCAACATCTATAAGCTCAGGTATTGGTAAATCAAGGTGTCGAGCTAATGCAATTGAGAATATGCAGACATTCATGCTGTGTTGCGATGTATACTCGTCACGATTTTTCAGCTGCGTTAACCACATTAATGCATCAGGCGCATTGATAACACTTTGCACACATTCAGATACCGCCTTTTTGGCAATTTCGATGTTAATTGCTCGACCTAAGCTCACCTCTTCCATAAAGCTTTTGATTAAGCGACTGGTTTTATAAAAAACATGTTCAGCATTGACAATTTCATTTTCGAAATCCGTTTCTTTTCTCGGTGCTTTACGCCGTTCTACCCAGTCATTTGAGTACGCTGTTTTTTTGGAGATGGTGGAGCCGCGCTGTTTATTGGATTGTTTATAGACATCAATGTAAACATAATGACATTGTCTTTGCACTTCTTGTATATCTATCTCATTTTTTAATTCAAAACCCTGAAATAAAAAACTGCTATCTAACCAATCACGGTCTAGCCTTGAAACATACATGCCAATTCTCAAGTTTTTGACATTGATTTCGACTAATTGCAAGGAAGTATTTAAAGATCTATTTTTCATATAAAGAGAATTATAGTTCATAAAAACACAAGTGCAGACCAATAATCGACCATTTTTATTTTTACCCCTAAAGTACTTCACACTTTTCGAAATGTGTTTGTAGGAGCTTACATTGAGCGGGTCTATTTTCTGTTTTTTATATTAAAAACACATTAATAATTAGAGTGTTATGGAAATCAGTATAAATAATAAAATATAATATTAGAAATCTGGTATTTTTGACTGCATGTAACATATTGATTTTAAATGATTCTATATAAGTCATTGAAATCTACTAAAATAAGTGTAACCATTTGTTTTTAAATTAAAGATTAATCGAAAAATATAAAACTATACCCGCTCAATGTGAGTAGGAGCTGTCTCTCGCTACGAAATAAAAAGTGTCCGTGTGCAACCATTCAGCCGCCCTTTTGCAAAGTGGAAGAGCCTTTTTCTAATAATAAT
>CAZLLL010000099.1:0-8734 GCA_964560255.1 uncultured Methylomonas sp. | reverse complement strand
ACGGACAAAAAGACTCGCAATATTGGATGATTATTTGTTTCCATCTCCCTAAGCTAACCTTTTGGGAGTTTAAGGAGCATTATTCGACCTTGGGTTGATTTATCAATATAGTTGAAAATGTTTGATTGCAATACCCGTATCTGATGTTCTCTAATTATAAAATTTAAGTAACTACGCAGGTACGTATTTATTAATATAAATCAATATATTATGAAATATTAATGTCCAGTTTTGACCAAAGTCCTCGTATCTATTGAGCTCTTTATCTATTTTTAATGGTGCATTGTTAAGGTATGTATTATATCCTACATACTTCTAATACAGTTTACCCCTTCAAAATCTAGGAAGAATATTTGTGTTAACTAAAATATTAATAGCTAATCGTGGCGAAATTGCTGTACGGATTATTAGAGCCTGTCGAGAGCTTGGTATTTGCTCCGTTGCAGCTTATTCCGAGGCAGATCGTTATGCCTTACATGTTAAAAAGGCAGATGAAGCGTATTGCATTGGTGAAGACCCGCTTGCGGGTTATCTCAATCCGCAGCAATTAGTGAATCTTGCTAAAGCGGTCGGCTGTGATGGTCTGCACCCAGGTTATGGTTTTCTTTCAGAAAATGCACAATTCGCCGATATTTGTGCACAGCAAGGGATCATTTTTGTTGGCCCTAGTGCCAGTGCTATTCGCAATATGGGCGATAAAACCGCCGCCCGAAAAAGTATGATCGCCGCAAAGGTTCCAGTTACGCCTGGCAGTGATGGTAACTTGTCTGGATTGGAAGATGCCATTGATAAAGCCAGTGAGGTAGGCTACCCTATCATGCTAAAAGCCACATCAGGCGGTGGAGGCCGTGGCATTCGCCGCTGTGATAATGAACAAGAATTACGCCATAATTATGACCGGGTTATTTCAGAAGCGACCAAGGCCTTTGGCAGTGCTGATGTATTTCTGGAAAAATGTATCGTTAATCCAAGACATATCGAAGTGCAGATACTGGCCGATAGTTTAGGTAATGTCGTTCACCTGTATGAGCGTGACTGCTCTATCCAGCGACGCAATCAGAAGTTAATAGAAATAGCTCCCTCCCCTCAGCTTTCACAAGAGCAACGTGAAATGATTGGTGAACTGGCGGTTAGAGCGGCTAAAGCGGTCAATTATCAAAATGCAGGCACGGTAGAATTTCTGCTGGACAGTGATGATATTTTTTATTTTATGGAAATGAATACCCGGATACAGGTAGAACATACCATCACTGAAGAAATTACCGGAATTGATATCGTACAGGAACAATTGCGTATAGCCTCAGGCTTACCCTTAAGCATGCGACAGGAAGAAATACATATTAAAGGTTTTGCATTACAATTCCGTGTTAATGCAGAAGACCCGCAGAATAATTTCCTACCCAGTTTTGGCCGTATTAGTCGCTATTATGCGCCAGGTGGGCCAGGTGTGCGCACTGATACCTCAATTTATACTGGCTATCAGTTGCCGCCTTATTACGATTCGCTATGTGCCAAACTGGTGGTCTGGGCGCAAGATTGGCCACGGGTTATTGCGCGCGGACAAAGAGCACTACAGGATATGCGTCTGTTCGGCATTAAAACCACCATTCCCTATTATCAGGAAATTTTAAACTCTGAAGATTTTAAAAGTGCCGTTTTTAATACCTCTTTTGTCGATACACATCCCGAACTGACCCAGTATTCACTGAAAAAAGACCCCGAAGAACTGGCCACTGTCATTGCAGCAGCGATCGCCATTCACTCAGGATTTTAGGAACACACTATGAACACAAACACAACACAATCTAAGCAAACTATTTTTTTTACCGATGTGGTATTACGCGATGGCTCGCAATCATTAATAGCCACTCGTTTGCGTACCGAAGATATGCTACCCATCTGCGATAAACTGGATCGTGCGGGTTATTGGTCATTGGAGGTCTGGGGCGGCGCGACTTTTGATGCCTGTGTACGCTTTTTAAAAGAAGACCCGTGGCAACGGCTGCGTCAGCTGCGTCAGGCTTTACCGAATACACGGTTGCAAATGCTGCTACGCGGTCAAAATTTACTGGGGTATCGGCATTATGCAGATGATGTGGTGGAAGCCTTTGTTGATAAAAGTGCCGAAAATGGTATTGATGTATTTCGACTTTTTGATGCCCTGAATGATGAGCGTAACTTACTCACCGCTGTTAAGGCTGTCAAACGGAATCAAAAACATGCGCAGGGAACACTCTGTTATACCATCAGTCCGGTACATACACTAGACAGCTTTATCGAACTGGCATTAAAGCTGGAAGATATGGACTGCGACAGTATTGCTATCAAAGACATGGCGGGTTTATTAACACCTTCGGTGACAGAAGAATTAGTCAGTAAATTAAAATCACGCATTGATTTACCATTATTCCTGCACTCTCACGCAACATCAGGCATGGCATCCATGTGTCAGCTAAAAGCCATTGAATCAGGGTGCGAGCATATAGACACCGCGATATCCAGTTTTGCCGGTGGCACCAGTCATCCGCCGACAGAGACCATGGTCGTTGCCTTACGAGATGCAGGTTACCAGGTAGATCTAGATTTGCCCTTGCTAACAGAAATTGCTGATTATTTTAAAGAGGTACGTAAAAAATATCACCAGTATGAAAGTGCCTATTCAGGCGTTGATACCGGCGTGCTGATTAATCAGGTGCCTGGTGGCATGATGTCTAATCTAGCAAATCAATTAAAAGAACAAGGCGCTCTGGATCGTATTAATGAAGTGTTTGCAGAAATCCCTCGAGTACGTAAGGATTTGGGTTTTCCACCGTTAGTCACACCGACATCACAAATTGTCGGTACGCAAGCCGTGGTTAATGTATTAACTGGGGAACGCTATAAAACCATTACCAATGAGGTCAAGCTCTATCTGCAAGGTGGCTATGGACGCACACCGGGTAAAGTTGATGCAAATTTGCTTGCACATGGTATAGGTAATGAAGCCGTACTGGAAGGTCGACCTGCTGACTTGTTGAAAAATGAAATGGAGACGTTACGAGCTGATACGGCTGCCTTCACCAAAAGCGAAGAAGATGTGCTGATCTATGCCATGTTTCCGGATATTGGACAATTATTTTTAGAGCAACGCGAATTAGGCACTTTAAAACCAGAGGTTTTGCTAGCCCCTGAACAGGCGACGGCTCAGGCAGCGCCTTTATCCACCGAATTTAATATCAGTTTACATGGTGAAACCTATAATATTCACTTAACAGGTGCCGGACCGCATGGGCAACAGCAACGTCATTTGTATTTGACCGTTGACGGCATGCCTGAAGAAGTGTTATTGGAACCCTTAAATGAATATACAGCACAAACTGAATCGGGACGACCAGCCAGCAGTGGACCAGGGGATATTAGCACCTCAATGCCAGGCAATGTAGTCGACATACTGGTTAAAGTAGGTGATCAAGTCGCTATTGGTGATCCATTATTTGTCATTGAAGTGATGAAAATGGAGACTGAAATTAAGGCTCAGGTTGCCGGTCGCGTATCTGCCGTGCATATTCAAAAGGGTGACCGAGTTACACCGGGGGAGGCATTGATACAAATTGAAATTTAATAGGGATGTTTAAAAAATAGCGTGTAGAGATTCAATGACAATGAGCTTTAGAATGTGCACGGAATAAATCGAGCACATAGCACAGGATTTGTATTCGTATTCAAGGTGTAAAAACAATCGCATAACCGGCTATAAATAAACGTTACTTAGGAATGGGAATTGAATAAGTTGTGCAATTATGACGCAGTATTTTTGTTTACCTTCAAGGCGCGGTAACAGGCGCATAGCTAGTTACCGCGCCTTGAATACGAACAAAAACCCTGCGTCAGTTGCTCAACTTATTTCGTGCCCATTCCTTAATTGATAAAATATAGGATTCCCATAAATGAATAAGCCTCATATCCGGTTTTGCTGGCTCCTCTGCATCGCTATATGTTGACTGTCGCGACCAGGTAGCTGTTCTAAAATCATATTTGATTAACCCCTCTTTTGTAAAAAGTCCAATCTGTAGTGGTTTACGTACACCCAGAAAGGCAATCGCGGAGCCATCAAGAAGTAGTCTGTCCTTCTTTTTCTTGAGCAGAGAATTATAAATCAACTTTGAAATTTCACTCAATCCCACTGGACTATCATCTTCGTTAGTCCAGGACGAGTTAATAAGTTTGCCTATAGGTGAGTTTTGCTGGTAAGTAATATTTGTACCATGGCCCAGTGACCCTCCCTCAAATAGCTCTTCGCCATGATCACCTACAACTAAAATAACTGTATTATCAAATTGTTTTTGCTGTTTTAAAAATTCGATGATGTTGGCAATGGCAGAATCAACAACCCTGGCTGCATTGTAATAACTGGCACGCAACCACTCTGTTTCTTTTTCGCTAATGGAATATCGGGGAATTGGCTTGTCAATCAAGGGGGTTGGTATTTTTTTATAGGAATAGGGAAAGTGCATTTCCTGCAGATTAATATAGGCGAAAAAAGGGGAGGACTTATCATGCTGCAACCACTTCTTAAAGGGGGGTAATACTTCAGTAGCGGGTATCGTCATCGCAATTGCTGAACTTGACATAGACATACGTTTCTCAGCTGATACCGATCTTGCATCAAAAAAGTGTCCAGCACGATTCATTCCTGTTGCTTTATCCTGTTTGCCAAATCCCTCGTTTTGAGCAGAAAAAATAGCTGTTCGGTATCCCAAAGCATTAAATTGATCAATCAATGAGTGCTTAGATTCCAGAGTAGAATGGCTGCTATTAAATATTGATGTGATTGCCGGTGCGGAAAAAGCAGTATGAGAAATTATCGTCAGGAACTTCCCAGGCAAACTTCGTAAAGCAGGCATCACCCATTGCCCTTGATATTTTGCTTGATAAAGGTCAGCCCGTGCCGATTCCAGCACGATTAATAACACATTACGCCGCTCCAGCTGTTTTGCATTCCAGATTTGATCTATTCGCTGTGGCCAGATATTTTTCAGAAGATCTCCCCCTACTCCGTTTTCATCAATGCCATTTGCTAGGATTTCTCTTGCATAGGGATGACGTTTAGAGTCAAAGGGTGCGTGATCTATAGGTCTGGGAAGCAAGCCATAGCTGTCAAAATCAAAATCAGTGAGCACTCGCCAGGGCGACAGATAAACATGATGAGCAAGCGAATAACTTAGATTTTTATCTAGTACTGGGAATTTAAAGCCAACAATAAAGGATAGGACTAAAAGGGTGAGATTACTTAGAATAATACGCTGCAGAGTGAGCCATGGAGTAATCCACTTTGCCGTCATAAAGTAGCGGAAAATACCGGTAGAAATTCTTGGTAGAAAAAAAAGGATCATTCCAAATATAGCCATTCCCGCGATCAGTGTGGGAAGAATTTGCATTAGTTCATTTGCCACATAGTGAAATGCCGACCAGATGTCGCCCCCACCCAGTTGGCGCACAAGCATCATGCTCACTCCATCCTTAAAATAACGTAGAACCTGAAACTGGATGGTAATGAATAAGAAATAAATAAATCCTGTGAATACTGGAATCATCCAGGCTACGTAGCGTTGTCCTCTATGCGTTATTTTTGTATATAAGCGCCATAAAAGAGCAGAAATCCCCCATAATAAAACTAAAAGTTCCAGCGAAAACAGTAGCATAAATAAGCCACTCTCTGTCATCGTCAATGGTCGGCCTGTACGAAAAGGCTGGAGATGCAAAAAAATTGAGTACTTTGCTTCAATTAAAGCAAATGTATAAAAGTAAATCACCAGAAAACTGACAATAAAGGCAATAGTAAAATTAGCTACATTGATTTTCCGTTCTCTGTCATTTTTGGTAGCCTGGCTCATTGAAAAAACCATTCACTATTCACCATGCTTTTTATGGTTAAGGTAATTAATTTTTTCATACACTTCAGTATAGCGTGCAACACTTTTGCTCCAGGTTCTTTCTTGTTCTATAAATTTTCGTGCTGCCGAAAGTAGTTTCCGCCACTCTTTACGGTTATCAAGCATATAGAGTACCTTTCTGGCTAAATCATCAGCGTCACCCGCCTTGAAAAGGATGCCTGTTTTGCCATCCTTAATTAATTCAAGATGCCCTCCTACATCAGAGGCAATAACCAGTTTCTGTTGTGCCATCGCTTCGAGCGGCTTTAATGGGGTCACAGTCTCGGTAAGACGCATTGGCAACCGAGGGTAACATAATATATCCATCAAACTATAATATCGTGTAACGTGTTCATTGGGAACTCTGCCAGTAAATACAACTTGTTTTTCAATTCCCATTTGTTCTGCTTTTGCCATTAAGCTATCAGCGTCCTGCCCACCACCTACCAATAATAACCTAAGCTCAGGGTATTGCTCTAACATAGAAGGCATTGCATCAAGCAGTAGCTTTAAGCCTTCATAAGCATAAAATGAACCAACAAAGCCAATCACAAGTTTATTTTTCAGGCCCAAAACTGACTCCAGCTTCGAATCTCTATGAGCTATAGCTTGAAAGCTACCTAGGTCGACTGCATTGGGTATTATAGTGATACGGTCTTTCGTTATTCCTCTGGTAATCAGGTCGTTTTTTATCCCCTCACAGATGCATGTGACTGCATCGACATGTTTGAGTACCCAAGTTTCCATTGCTCGTGCCAGTTTATATCGCAGACTTCCTTGTTGACTTGTTCCATGGCTGATTGCTGCGTCTTCCCAAAAGCCACGAACTTCATATACCATCGGGATAGCAAACTTTTTTCCTATCAGTACCATAGCGACACCGTTTAAAGCCGGGGAGTGCGCATGCAGAATATCTGGCTTTACTTTGGGAATAATTTGCTGTAACCGCCGCTTAAGTCCCTGGATAACACATAATTGATTAACGACAGGTAGTCTGGAAAAAATACTATGATCCAGTTTTGTGCGATAAAAAAGAATATCGTCAACCCACTCTTCTAGTGAATTGCTCTTAGAATGCACAGTATGTTTTGAACCAGTGAGGTGAAATGTTTCCAGTCCCTGAATTTTCTGTTCACAGAATATGGCTTTCGAGCGAAATGTATAGCCACTTTGCAATGGAATGGAGTGGTCAATTATATGAAGAATTCGCATATATAAATGTTAGGTCAAATATAATTAATTCCCGCGCTGGGAATTTTTAAGGAATGGGCGCGGAATAAGTTGAGCAACTGGCGCAGTATATTTTTATTCGTATTCAAGGTGTACAAGCAGGTGCATAGCAGGCTACGTAATTGCTTGTGCAACACTGAAGACGGACAAAAAGACAAGTCAGTTGCTCAAGTTATTTCGTGCACGTTTCTAAGTGCAGGGGAGCTAGATAAGTCGATACTGCCATCAAGCAAATCATCAAGGACTCGCAAGTTAATATCCCAATTGTAATGCTTTAGCACACAGGTTCTTGATTCCGTTGGTAGCTTTGACTGCTGAGGGGTGAATAAGCTGATTACTTTCTCTGCAAAACCTTTTGCAGTACTCTCAATCATCGGTGTAAAACCAGGATGAGCCTCAATCCCGTGTATAGCTTGGGGAGTGGCAACTACTTGCTTCTCCATAGCCATTGCTTCAAGAATTTTATTCTGGATTCCTCTTGCCATCCGTAAGGGTAAAACTGCTCCAGTAGCATGTGCTAGGTAAGGGCGGACATCGGCAACCCCGCCAGTAACAATGATTGCTGGATCAGATACCAAAGCCTTGACTTTTTTTACTGGATTCATTCCGACTATATAAAATAGCGCACCAGGAACTACCTCTGTGACTTTAGGCATTACTTCCCGGGCAAACCAGATGACTGCATCTATGTTAGGCCAGTAATCCATGACACCTGTAAACACAAGCACCTTAGCTTTATCACCATAGGGATTTTTGAAGCTAAGAGATGGATCAAAATAATTGCTGTTAACACCTTGTACTCGGTATTTTACCTTATTAGCCACTTCTGGAGCCATTTTCTGGAACATTTTTGCCTCTTCTTGAGAAACAAAAAGTGTTACATCAAACATCTTGGTCATCTCAACTTCATAGTTAAATAATCTTCTTGATTCCCTTTGCAAAATCAAGCTGAAGGGCCAGTGATGATCTTTTGCAAAAAGTTTCCATTTATCAGAGTCTACATCTTCCAGGTCTAATACAGTTCGCACACCTTTGTTTAAGTTTTGTGGTATGTATTGAGCCATTGCCCCAGATAATATTAAAATACTATCAATCGTTTGGTTTTCTAATACCTTGTCAACCCAGTTTTGCAGTACACGGTTACGATAATAAGGTAGTGAAAGAGCTTCTCCTGTCAAAAACCCCTGGAGACTTAAAAATTTCGAAGTGGCCGGATTAAGTCTCACCGTACACAAATCAGCACAGTACTTCTCCACTTTATTGACGTATTGCCAATCCAAAGGATCATCGACAAAGCATCCTAAAAAAACATTATATCGAGCTGAGAGATATTTTAACTGATTGAACGAGGTAATTTTATCCCCTTTATTTGGTGGATAAGGTAAGCGGTGTACAAGATAAAGAAGATTTTTCATCTAATTTAATGCCCTTCTAGTAATGCTTATTCCCTGCTTAAGTATAAGTAAGTTCAAGGATATAACTCCATTCCTTGCTGAAAATACGTCAACATAATTGAATTCCCTAAGAAGCTTTGACATACTAAGGAATGGGAATTGAATAAGTTGTGCAATTATGACGCAGTATTTTTGTTT
>CAZLLL010000098.1:0-8792 GCA_964560255.1 uncultured Methylomonas sp. | reverse complement strand
TTGTCAACTTATTTTTGTTATTTGGTTGTCTGCCCTGAAATTTAAAGTAGATACATTTTTATTGTGTTTAAACATACCTTCCTAAAGCTGATTTAGGAAGGTACAAAAATACTTTACTTCCCTAACACATCACTACGGACACTTTCGGCAATGGCAGCTGCTTCACCAATAAGGTCAGCAGGCACTTCTAATTCTGTCAGACTAGCACCTAAATATTCCATGACAGCATCAAAATGTGAATCATTTAAGCCTATTTTGACCATATGTGCATGGACTGCGCGCATATCGCCACCAGTATAATTATTAGGCCCACCAAATGCCATGGTAAAGAAGGCTTTTTGTTTTGCAGTTTGTGTTTCCATATCGGTTTTATCAAAAAAACGATTAATACGATAATCGCTTAATACTTTACGATAAAACAGTTCAACGGCTGCATCTACGGCTGCTTCACCACCAATTCTTTCATATAGTGTTGCTGTTGTTGCTGCTTCTTCTTCACTCATTTATATTTCCTCATTGTTATTGTTATTTAAAGACCGAGCATTTTGATATTAACAAGGATATTACAGTTATGCAATATATATTCGTGCGACTGTTACCTTATGACTTTCATTAAACATTCTGCACCCTTCATATCTCCATAAAAGGTGCAGGGTGCATTTATGCACCATAACTGACGAGTCCGGTGAAAATTAGTTTTAGCCGGATGTATAAATTAATAAATGAAAGATGTCGTAAATAAACGCATAATCATTACAAAGTAGCCCTGACACAACTAAGAATAGCATAGCTATAGTGTTCATTAAACGCTTCAAATACAGGTTTTAAAGTACCCTTTTGCTCTTCTGGTAAATTCAAAATTTCATCCTGTATTGTCTTTATTTCTTGTTCACTAATATCCACAACATCCGCTAATTGAATAACGCCCTGTTCTATCCCTTTTGCAAGATGATTATATATAGTGCTAGCAGTCAAGTCTCGCTTTACGGCAATTTTTTCTGTAGACAACCCAACTTTAAATAGGCTTATCGTGTCTTCTACTGTTTCTGAAAAATCTGTATTTTGCTCTAAAAGTTGCCCTAGTTTATTAATGACACTCAGAAATTCATCTGCATATAACGCTAGTTTTCGTTCACCAACCCCTGGCAATTGAGAAAATTGCTGATGATCGACAGGCTTTTTTTCGACCATTTCTGCCAGCGTCGTATCATTAAATATAATATAAGGGGGTACCTTTTGTTCATCTGCCAGATCCCACCGCTTGGCACGCAAGGCATTCCATAGGACATTATCACTATGCTTTGCATAATCTCCCTGACTGACTTTTGTTTTTTTGCCCTTCGATTTTTCTAAATCCTTGCGAAACATGATCTGAGCTTCACCGCGCAATAAGGGACGGCAACTACTATTTAGAAGTAATGCGCCATAGCCTTCATAATCCACATCGACTAAACCATTAACAACTAACTGCCGGAAGACAGAGCGCCACTGGGTCTCAGTTAAATCTTTACCAATACCAAAGGTACTTTGCTTATCATGCCCAAAACGTTTAATGCGCTCATTATCTTTGCCTAATAAGACATCCATTAAATAGTTCACTCCAAAGCGCTGTTCGGTGCGATAAATACAGGATAAGGCTTGTTGCGCAGCAACCGTTCCATCCCAAGTTTCAACAGGTTGCAGGCAGTTATCACAATTTCCACAGGCTTTTGTATCGCTTTCACCAAAATATTTTAATAAAACCTCACGCCGACAGGAAACCTGCTCGCATAACCCTAACATGGAATCAAGCTTCTGTAATTCAACCCGTTTATGCATTTCATCCGCATCGGAGTCCTGTAGCATTCTACGCAGCATAATCACATCTTGCAGACCATACGTCATCCATGCATTCGCAGCGTCACCATCGCGCCCTGCCCTGCCCGTTTCCTGATAATAACCTTCTATACTTTTAGGCAGATCTAGGTGTGCGACAAAACGTACATTGGGCTTATCAATACCCATGCCAAAAGCAACGGTTGCAACAATCACAATACCTTCTGACATTAAAAACCGGTGTTGATTTTGTTGCCGTATATCATTGCTTAGACCCGCATGGTAGGGGTAAGCATCAATACCTTTTTCCTGTAACCATGCCGCCGTTGTTTCTACTTTTTTGCGCGATAAACAGTAGACAATTCCGGCATCACCCGGGTGTTCTGCTCTAATAAAGCTGAGTAATTGCTGTCGAGCATTTTGTTTTTGTACGATACTGTATTTGATATTAGGACGATCAAAACCGCTAATAAATAAGCGTGATTGCGTTAAGGAAAGGCGACTAATGATTTCTTCGCGAGTACGCTGATCAGCCGTCGCTGTCAGAGCAATTCTGGGTATATCTGGGAAGCGTTCGGCTAATAATGACAGCTGTAAATAATCGACCCGAAAGTCATGCCCCCATTGAGAAACACAATGCGCTTCATCAATCGCAAATAAAGCAATATTCAAGCGACTGAAAAACTGCAAAGTACGTTCTAAAGTCAGGCGTTCAGGTGCAACATAAAGCAAATCTATTTCACCGTTTATTAGTTGTTGTTCTGTCGCCTGAACCTGATCGTAGCTTAAGGTGGAATTTAAAAAAGCGGCTTTGACACCTACTTGATGCAAGGCATTCACCTGATCTTGCATTAAAGCAATCAACGGAGAAATCACAATTCCCACCCCTTCCCTGATCATCGCAGGAATTTGATAGCAAAGTGATTTCCCTCCCCCTGTTGGCATCAGGACAACAGCACTGTTACCGGTAATCAGTTGTTCAATAATATCGGCTTGCTGGCCACGAAAATCATCATATCCAAAAACAGTTTGTAATACTTCTTTGGCTGGATGTCCTTTATAATCAGGCTGGTTCACAATTATCCTTTCCTAAAATGGGTACCCTGTAGAGCGGAATTCAGTCCGCTATTTAGACTATCATAATTAAGGATCATGCATGAAATAAATTGGGCAACTGTCGGTGCGAATTTATTCGCATAGTGCGGAAAATTCGAGCCTACAAAAGTCACTGTAGCCGTTCAGATTCCCCCTTTGTAAAATGGGAATTGAGGAGACTTTTTCTAATAAAACCTCCCCCTAAGCCCTCCTTGATAAGAAGGGGAACTGAACGGTTAGGGAGCAGGGAATTAATAATCATCCAACTGAAAAAATATAATATATAAATATCAGTTAGTTATAAATTTATCTTGGATGATTATATTTTTCCATCTCCCTTAAAAGTAACTTGCCTAAGGAACGCGCACGGAATAAGTTTGGCAACTGGCGCAGGATTTTTATTCGTATTCAAGACGTACACACGGCGCATAGCAAGCTACGTAACTATTTGTACAACGCAGAAGACGGATAAAAAGACAAGCGAGTTGTCGAAGTTATTTCGTGCACGTTCCTAAGTTATTTCATGTACATATCTAACGCGCAACATGAGAAAAACTGTAGAGCGTGACCGAGTCGCTTATAGCAAAAGAGTATTTCATGGCGAATGCTGCCACGCTTTACAAATCTGTCATGTTTAGCCTTAACTTTGTAGCCGTTATTGATATTATAGCGGACTAAAGTCCGCTCTACATTCTGTTGCAGTATAAATTCCGCGACTGTCATCATGCGAAGACGATATAATAACGCAAGTATAAATTAAGTATTCACGCATTCATCAGGATTTTTAACAATTGAATAAACCTACGAAAAATCGTTTACAACTGTTACAGGAAAGTAATCAGCAGTCGCTGATAAAAAATGGTCTGAAAGGCATCGAAAAAGAAAGCCTGCGTTTATCAAATGACGGATTTATTTCTCAGGTCAAACATCCGCAAAGTCTGGGTTCCGCACTCACTCATCCACATATTACTACCGATTATTCTGAGGCCTTACTGGAATTTATTACCCCTCCCTTTGCGGATATCAATGAGACACTGGGGTTTATGCACACGACCCATCAATATGTATATGATAACCTTGATGATGAACACCTGCTCGCTGCCAGTATGCCTTGTGCCATTAATGGGGATGAGAGCATTCCGATTGCCGAATACGGCCATTCCAATATCGGTAAAATGAAACATATTTACCGTAAAGGCTTATGGCATCGTTATGGGCGTACAATGCAGTCAATTGCAGGTATTCATTTTAATTATTCAGTTCCCGAAGCACTCTGGCCTGTTTTACATCAACTAGAAGGCTCAAAACAGTCACTGCAAGATTATCAATCATCGGCCTATTTTGATTTAATTCGTAATTTTCAGCATCGAGGCTGGCTGATTCTGTATTTATTTGGTGCTTCACCTGCTATCTGTAAAAGTTTCTTTAAAAGCCGCCCTGAGCTGATGGGACAATTTGAAGAATTTGACAAGGGAACACTTTATCACCCCTTTGCAACTTCATTGCGCATGAGTGATATTGGTTATAAAAGTAACAACCAGGCCGACTTAAATATTGATTATAATTCACTGGATGGCTATGTAGACAGCCTATCACGTGCAATTAATACTCCATACCCTGAATACGAGCACATTGGTGTAAAAGTAAAGGGTGAATATCAGCAGTTGAACTCTAATATTCTACAAATTGAAAATGAATATTACAGCACCGTACGCCCTAAACAAATCATTAAATCCTGTGAAAAGCCTACGCTGGCACTAAAGCGCCGTGGTGTACTGTATGTGGAAATACGCTCACTGGACCTGGATTTATTTAATCCGATAGGCATAGATGCCAATAGTGCACGCTTTATTGAGGCTTTTTTACTTTGCTGTTTACTACATGAAAGCCCGGAGATTACTGTCGATGATTTTAAAACCAATAATATCAACCAGCTAAAAGTGGCCTATGAAGGTCGTAAACCCGATTTAGAATTGATGAGTGGACAAAAATCAGTCCGTTTATACGACTGGGCAAGTGGCATTCTGGATCATATGCAACCCATTTGCGATATACTGGATGCGGGTGAAAAATACGACTATTATAATCAGGCACTGGCTGAACAACGGAAACGACTTGAAAACCCTGATTTAACACCATCAGCACGCATATTAGCTCATTTACGTGAAACACAGCAACCATATGCCTATTTTGCCGAACAACTTTCACGACAACACGCACAGAATTTTATTGCGCAAACACTCAATACAAAAGATACCTTAAAATTCACTAAAATGGCTGAACAATCACGCATTAAGCAAGCAGAGATTGAGAATAATGATAAGCTGGAATTTGATGAATTTTTGCAAAAGTATTTTAGTCAACAATGTGATTAAAATAATGAGTGAGCCGTACATATCGTCAAGAGACTGGAGTCACTATCAAAACGGAAACTAAGTGTCATAAAAGCAGCACGTTATTATCCGGGGAATTGCTACCATCATAGGCATTTTATCGGTATTTTGGAGTTTATTAGTTAGTCTATTTTCCTTGGTAGACCCTGTCGCTCCTATATTTGTCTATTTTGCTATTCCCTTTGTTTTGTTATCCACATCTGGATACAAAAGCTCGCTAATCATCAAACTTTTTGCTGCTTTGTTTGTTTTATCACATTGCCTGGCATACTGGACAGCCCTGAAAATTGAAGACAGAGTGACTATAGTTAAACATACAGAACCTGTTAATGATGACGTATTTATTAAATGTAGTAATGCAATGTTCAGCAGCATGAAGATTGACCCAAAAAAAACCACGTTGCAGCAAGAAACTGATTTCAACACCTGTGTAAACGAAAAACAATAGTATTGACATATGAAAGTCCGCATTGAACAGTAGCATGATATTTTGATTATGTTTTACAAGTTGCTATACAAAATAATGACTACAAACTTAAGACGGGACATATAGTAGCCCCGTAAGGCGCGGCTTCATCCCGCCTTTAAATAAGCTCTGGCGTTGGCGGGTTGAAGCCGCGGCCTACGGTTACCAACAAAATCCTTCAGCCAAAGTGTTGGGGTTCATACTAGGCTGTCGAAGTAAGGCATTAAATCATAATTTTCAATGGCTTAATTATTATTTTTGCCTAAAAACAGTGTTTTTTAGCGTTCTTTTTAAAAACAATCAATAACTTACAATAAAATTATATTTTTATCAGGCACATAAATTACTTTATTTGTGACTTTATTTTCCCATAATTTATCTTCTCAAACTTACTGTAATATATTGTTTTTATTTAAAATATATGGGTATTATAAAGTAAAAAAATGAGAGTCTAAAATAGACTCTAACATGAAGGCTTCGACAGCCTAGGTTCATACCCCACCCACAACCTACGTCTTTAAACGTATAGTCTACAAATATTAAGCATGTTATGTCTTAAGTTTGTAGCCCAAATAATAAATAATACCCAACCAAGCTAAAACATGAACACGATCGAACAAACACAAGCCGAACTACAGGGTAAAAACCCGCGCAAAATTCTGCGCCATACTCTGGAAAATTATGACCGAGTTGCCATTTCATTTAGTGGTGCGGAAGATGTTATTTTAATTGATATGGCATTAAAGATTCGCCAGGATATTCAAGTATTTTCTTTAGATACTGGCCGATTACATCCCGAAACCTATCAATTTATAGAGCAAGTCAGAAAGCATTATCAAATTGAAATAGAATTACTAACACCTGATTATCAACACCTGGAAGCCTTGGTAAAACAAAAAGGTCTGTTTAGTTTTTATGATGATGGGCATACAGAGTGCTGTGGGATACGTAAAGTCGAACCGTTAAAACGTAAACTCGCACATGTGGATGCCTGGATTACTGGACAACGCAAAGACCAAAGCATGGATACACGACAAAATATTCCTGAAATTCAGCTCGACCCTGCTTTTTCCACTGATCAGCATCAACTGATAAAATTTAATCCGCTAGTCAATCAAAGTTCAGCACAGGTCTGGGATTATATAGAAGCCTTTCAGGTTCCTTTTAATGCCTTACATAAACAAGGCTTTATCAGTATTGGTTGTGAGCCTTGCACCCGCCCTGTGTTACCTAATCAGCACGAACGCATTGGCCGCTGGTGGTGGGAAGATGTCACCAAAAAAGAATGTGGTCTGCATATTTCTAAAAAGTAGTGCTTTACTTAGGAATGGGGTAACTACTCAGGCTATTGTTTCCTAGGCTGTAGGGATATTTGTGGCATAAAAAGCAGCTGAACAGTTAAAAAATATCTATTTCTCTGCCTTTATGATCCAAAATGAAGTGCCAAAACCGCTACAGCCCAATAAATCATAGCCTGAGTAGTTACGGAATGGGAATCAAATAAATTGTGCATTCCTTAGAGGAACGAGTGCAGAATAAAATGAGCAACGGCAGGATAGGCCGAGATATTCATCCTTTTGGTAACTTGCTATGTTTTATTCAGGCTTATTTTGTATAGTCAAGTTATACAATAAGACTTT
Organism: uncultured Methylomonas sp.; assembly: GCA_964560255.1. Lineage (GTDB taxonomy): Bacteria > Pseudomonadota > Gammaproteobacteria > Methylococcales > Methylomonadaceae > Methyloprofundus. The sequence continues at coordinate 1,383 of CAZLLL010000098.1, read as the reverse complement.
TGCGACATTTATTTCGCAATATTGATCCAGATTTATAAAAACCATCTCAAATATACGTACAACATAAAAAGTTTAACACATGAAAATCCAATGGTTTCCGGGACATATGCACAAAGCGGGCAAAGAAATAAAAGAAAGCCTACCAGAAATTGATATCTTGATAGAGATACTCGATGCTCGGCTACCTTTTAGTAGTGCTAATCCGCTATTATCTGAACTACGCGGCGATAAACCCTGCATCAAAATTTTGAATAAAGCCGATTTAGCTGATCCAGTAAGAACTAAACGATGGCAACATTATCTGGAACAGGAAGAAGGCGTTAAAACACTTGCACTGAACGCTTTACAAGCAGATAAAGCACAAAAGGTAGTTGAATTATGTCGTAAATTAATACCCCATAAAGTTACCAATACCAAAGTCATTCATGCCTTGATTATGGGTATTCCAAATGTGGGTAAATCCACGTTAATCAACGCCCTGGCAGGCCGCACAATTGCTAAAACAGGTAATGAACCCGCTGTTACAAAGCGCCAACAACGTATAGACCTGCATAACGGTATTATTTTGCATGATACCCCTGGCATGTTATGGCCAAATCTGGAAAATTACAATACAGGTTACCGACTGGCAACAACAGGCGCAATCAAAGACACGGCATTAAAACATGATGATGTTGCCTCCTTTGCTGGAGACTTTTTACTACAGCATTACCCGGATGCATTAAAACAACGCTATCAAATTGAAGCCCTCCCAAAAACAGACTATGAACTTTCACTCATTATCGGTAAAAAACGCGGCTGTCTTCGTTCTGGCGGGCATGTTGATATTGACAAAGTCGCAAAGATCCTTCTAGCAGAAATCAGAGACGGGTCACTAGGTAAAATAACTCTGGAAACCCCAGAGATGATGCAGCAGGAGCAGGCTGAATTAGCCATACTCCGCAAGCAAAAAGTGGCAAAGAAAGCTAAACGTAAAGATAAATGGAAAGCAAAAGATAGCTAAGGAACGTGCACGATACACGTGGGTAAGATATTAGAACCACATACCCTAAAAATAACCGAGAATATAAAAGTATTAACCCGCTCGGAGTGTAGGCTAAAACCTACGCCCCAGTTTTCTCGGTTATTTAAGGGTTGAGGTACTAGAGTGTTAAATCTATTGTGTTCTGCGACGTAACTACTCAGGCTATTGTTTTCTGGGCTGTAGGGGTATTTGTGTCATAAAAAGCAGCTGAACAGTTAAAAAATGCCTATTTTTCTGCCTTTATCATCCAAAATAAAGCGCCAAAATCGCTACAGCTCAATAAATTATAGCCTGAGTAGTTACAAGAATACCTTGATAATACAAGTCACTTTTTTCTTGATGCGCCCAGTCATAACCGC
>CAZLLL010000097.1:0-8813 GCA_964560255.1 uncultured Methylomonas sp. | reverse complement strand
ATCCCGTCTTAAGTTGGTAGCCAGCTATTGCATAGCTTGCAAAGTCGGTATTTAGTTACTTTTCGCCGCCAGCGTCAAAATAAAATCAGTTTCTATTTCCAGCCCGTTACTCTGTTTAATCTTATTTTGTACATCTCCTTTTTTTGCTCGCCAGGCGAAAGGGGTCATTTGTAATAATGCCATGCGTTGTTCCTGCTCTGGTTGTATTGTATAACTGACTCGCTGGCTTTCTAGCCGTTCAAAATCCTCCGGTAAAGGCGTATCAACAGGGTGTTCTTTGACTTCTTTATAGATAAATTCTTTTAATTGCCACAGGTGCCGAGGCCCGGGGGTTACGATTAATAATAAGCCATTGGCTTTAAGTAGTCGATTGATTTCTGTGTCGTTTACAGGCGCGTAAACCTTGAGCAATAAATCAAAATAGTGATCGGCATAGGGCATGCTTTTGCTGCTGGCAACAATAAATTTAGCCTTTGACTGTTTTTTCGCGGCAGCAAAAATAGCATTTTTGGCTATATCAATGCCGTGTAAGTCCAGCTTTTCACTCTGCTGTGAATGCTCTTCAATCTGACGGCAATAATAGCCTTCACCGCAGCCTATATCCAGAATATGCATCGGACTGGTTTCTGGTCTGTGAGTATCAATCATTCGGGTCAGTGCTGCTGCCATAGGTTGATAAAACCCAGCTTGCAGAAAATTTCGTCGCGCTCGCATCATTGCGCGGCTATCTCCTGGTTCTTTAGATTTTTTATATTGCGCGGGGAGCAAGTTTAAATAGCCTTCTTTTGCCAAATCATAATGGTGTTTGTTTTTGCAATAGTACCCTTTTGATGGCAGGTGTTGCATAAGAGGACTTTGGCAGATAGGACAGATATACGGCATAAGGCCTTGTTGAAACTAAAGTATTTGAGAGGGGCTGATTTGCCGTAGCGGTCTTTAGCCGTTCCTGCAAAGCCTATTAAAGTGGATGTGATTTTAATTCTGATTGCTATTCAATAATTTCCATTCTCACGTTGCTAATACCCGCTTTAATTAAGCCGATTTTTTCCGCCGCAGCATAAGACAAGTCAACCATACGTTTTTTACTATGAGGGCCGCGGTCAGTAATGGTAACAATAACAGATTTATTGTTTTTTAAATCTGTGATTTTAACTTTAGTACCGTAAGGAAGCGTTTTGTGAGCAGCGGTAAGTTTATTTCTATCATAGATTGAGCCACTCGCGGTTTTTCTTCCTTGAAAAACATCAGAGTAATAAGAGGCGATACCTTCTTCATCGGCGATAGAAAATGTCGAGCTGAGACAAAAAATTAAAAACACAAGACTTTGCAGTATTATTTTTGACATTATTTTTCCTTGTTTAGTGTAGTAAATAAGTAGAATTTACAGTAAATGTTATAGAAAAATCAAGTCATTATTTTTCCATCCTTCATATTTCCATGAAAGTAGTTTACACTTTTGAATAGTAACCGCTCAGTCCCCCTTCTTGGTAAGGAGGGGTTAGAGGAAGTTTTATTAGAACAGCTTTGCTCAACCCATGTTTTCCAGAGGGGGAGGTGAACAGTTACTTTGATTCCCATTCCTATGCACCAGTAGCTCAAGCTATTTCACTCAATAAATAGATAGCTCATATACTGATAGCCATTATTCACGGTATATTTCACAGTCTGCGATGCGCTGGTCTATTTTCCGTAACATGGACTGGTATTTCTGACTATAAACTGATTGATATTGCGCAATAAATTCTTCTGAGCTAAGGCTTTCTGGGAGGTCTTTGACATTCGGCATAAAAGCCTGATAGTGTTTTATATTAGCCATCTGTTGCTGTATTTTCATTGCCTGCTCTGGGCTAGCGGTCGCTTGTTTGCCAAAGCGAATGCCTGCTCTATCGGCTGCGAGGTCGATAAAACTAAAGCCGCTGCCTGACTTTGCATCTTGCAGTTCTTTTTCCAGGCCGATCATTTGTGCGAATTGGCTAGCGCCTAAGGCCGAGATTGTTGCCGACCACATAAAGTGTTTTGCCATATCGTTACGTTTGTATAAATAGGCGGAGTATTTCGGTATTGGCTGCAGACTATCCAGGCGTGGGGAGTTGTTGACATAGCGATTGGCGACAAAAAGAGCAAGACGGCTTTCTGTAATGGCATTTGTAATCGTAGAACGTTGCTGGGCGAATTGAAATAAGGTTTGTAACACATCGCTAAGTGATAGCAGCCATGCTGGATCATGTTTGTTGAGCATAGTAACAAGCACTTGTTGATAGTTATCCAGAGCATCCTGATCTATATTAAATGTTGATTCATTTAGACTTTGTTTAGTTGTTTGTCTAATTTTTTCATGTTGAGTGCGGCTACCTTCGGGGAGTTGATATTTAAGATGTAAGTGTTGAGAGTGTATATATATTTCTTTTATATTTTTGCTGATCAACTCCAGGTACTGGTTTAAACGCGTATAAGTAATTGCGTTTTCAATTAAAAGACCCGCAAAGACATCAGCAACTGCTATTTTACCGATAGACAGGTTTCTTATTTTAGGTACTCGGCCTTGCGGCAGGTAAAGCTGGAACTGGATAGGAATGTATTTCCCAAAAGAATTTTCTGACAAGGTAAATAGCAAATAAAACACAATATAATCAGTTTTAATCTGTATGTGAGTCTGGGTGTCAGTATGCAGGTTAAGCAAATAGGTGTTGGCAATATTGAGGTCACGCTCTGTCAGGTCTAGCGTAACAAATTGGCCAGTTGCTTGTTGATTGGCATGAACAATGTCTTTAGCGCGCTGAATATCGTTATTACTGAGTTTCCACCTAGGAATATTCGAGGGTTTATTGCGAGTGCTAAGCGCGATAATAAGGGCAATGCCAAGAGTAGGGATACCAATGCCATACAAAATCGCGCGCAGGAAAAACATTTGTTAACTAACGTGTAAGTCTATGGATGTTTTGGCCAGATAGTCTGTTTCCAGACTTAAGTCAGCCTGAGTCAGAGGGGCATCATCTAACCAGCCCGCTGGAAACTGCAATGTCACTTTTTTCTTCTCTAAAGATATTTTAAAGTCTGGTAGCGCAGTGTGGCTGCGGTTGCGCAACATAATCACAGCAAGTCTAAGAATAATCACCATATAGATAGTGCTTTTATTCCACGGCGGAGGCAGATTCTTGATTTGCTTAACGGGAATTTTTCGACGATGCGCTAATACCAGCGTAGAAAGCAGGTTTTGGTTTTGTTGTGAAAACCCTGCTAAATCGCCATGTTTAATAATATAGGCACCGTGCTTATGGTACTGACTATGAGCTATATTACGGCCAATTTCATGCAAATCAGCCGCCCAGCTCAGGTATTGCTGCATTACCTTAGTCTGTGCCCCCAAAAAAGGCTTAAGTTGTATCAATATATTATCAATTGTTGCTTTTATACGCTCAGATTGCAAAGTTTCGGTATGGTATTGTTCGCTAAGAAGCTGGACGGTTTCGGAGCGCACATCATTATTAAACATGGCACCGAGGTAATCATAAATAAGCCCCTCTCGTAAGGCACCATCAGATACGCTCATGGTTTCAATATTAAGGGTTTTAAAGGTAGCATAAAGAATCACTAAACCACCGATAAAAACAGGTAACCTTTCTTCATCTAGCTCAGGTAGGTCAAGTTCCGAAATGTGTTTACAATTAAGTACATGTTTTTTTAATTTCTCAAGACCTTCAAGTGTGATACCACCGGCACTCCATTCCGTTGCGATTAATACTTTGCGTATTGAACGTATACTTCCTGAGGCACCGATTGCTTCATCCCAGTTCTTATGGTTAAACAGGTTTTTATATGAGCGCAGTTGTTGATTAACAAAAATACCGGCTTTCTGAAAACGCTGGGCACTTATTTTGCCATCCGCAAAAAATCGATTACTGACGGTTACACAGCCCATACGTAGACTTTCTTTTTGTGCGGGCTGAGAATTAGTGCCAATAATATATTCTGTACTACCGCCGCCAATATCCATGACCAGACGGCGGTTAGCATTGCTTTGCAGGCTATGAGCAACTCCTTGGTAGATCAATCGTGCTTCTTCTATACCAGAGATAATATTAATGGGATAGCCGATTGCCTTTTCAGCTTTGTGTAAAAATTGTTCCGCATTTTTTGCAGTACGCAAGGTATTGGTTCCCACTATCTGCACATTATTTTGCGGGAAGTTCTGGATACGGTGACCAAAGCGTTCCAGACAGGCCAGTGCGCGTTGCTGGGTTGGTTCGTCCAGCACGTTTTTATGGTTTAGGCCGGAAGCGAGCCTGACCATTTCTTTAAGCCGGTCGATCGTTTTTAGTTGCCCTTTATTGATACTGCACACAATCATATGAAAGCTATTAGAGCCTAGATCGACAGCGGCAACGAGTTCGGGAGCTTCTTCCTGTTCTGTGATGTTTGTCATTTTTGTATATAGGGGTGGATTATCTGCTAAAATTCAAACTATTTTTTGTAAAAAACATAAGCAGTGTAACGCTTTTTTTCTGCTAATGTACCGCATTTAGCAACTTAGGTTAAGCACTGATATGTTTGATTTGAAATTATCTGGACTGAATACCCTTGAAAGCCTTATCTATTAGAAATTTAAAAAAAACTTATGCCAATGGTTTAGTGGCTGTTAAAGGCATAGACCTAGATGTAGAAGAAGGCGATTTTTTTGCTTTGTTAGGGCCTAATGGTGCTGGAAAATCAACCACCATTGGTATTATCAGTTCTCTGGTTAATGCCAGTAGCGGAACAGTACATATTTTTGATGCTGACTTAAAGCGCAAAAAACAATTAGCCAAAAGCTATATTGGCCTAGTCCCCCAGGAAGTCAATTTTAATCAGTTTGAGACAGCACATAATATTGTGATGAACCAGGCAGGTTATTATGGTCTGCCGCGAAAAAAGGCTTTAAAGCATACTGAACGTTGTCTTAAATTAATGCACTTATGGGATCAGCGCGATATGGTCTCAAGACGCTTATCAGGAGGTATGAAACGCCGTGTTATGATCGCACGTGCTTTGGTGCATCAGCCTAGATTATTAATCTTAGATGAGCCGACTGCTGGAGTAGATATAGAAATTCGCCGCTCTATGTGGGAAACCATGAAAGAAATTAATGAGCAGGGTACAACGATTATACTCACAACACATTATCTGGAAGAAGCAGAGAGCTTATGTCGCAATATTGCAATTATTAATCACGGTGAAATTGTTGAAAATACCGATATGCAAAGCTTATTGGCGCGTTTAAATGAAGAGCATTTTATCTGTGATTTAAAACAAAGCTTGCAACAGGCACCAAAAATCAAAGGTTATAAAATAGGTTTAGTGAATGCGCTGCAGTTAAGTGTATTGGTACCTAAGGCCTTAGGCTTGAATCAGTTATTTCAGGCGCTTACTGAACAGAAAATCGAAGTAGTGAGTTTAAAGAATAAATCCAATCGTTTAGAGCAATTGTTTCTGGATTTGATTGATCAAAATAGAAAATAAGTTAAAGAAGCGGATAATAGCACTATGAAGAAAGTCCTTGTGAGACGGGGCATTCACCCCGTTTCAAACGTTGAGTGTGGATGCACACAGGTATATTTTTATATACAGGGAGTTATCAGTGTTTTGAGTAGAATAATCTCTCAGAGTTTATGTTTTTGTATTAGTTAAAGATAAACGATATGGACGGGGTGAATACCCCGTCCAGCAATGATCTTTTTGTGAGACGGGGCATCTTGCGAGACGGGGTGAATACCTCGTCCAGCAACCTAATAAATTTAAAACCATAGAATGCGCTTTGATCTCGGCACATTCAGTATTTATCATAATAAAGCCATTAGCTATGCGTATTCATGCCCTCCCCCCCCAATTAGTCAATCAGATTGCCGCTGGCGAAGTCGTCGAACGGCCGGCATCTGTTGTTAAAGAACTTGTTGAAAATTGTTTTGATGCCGGTGCAAGCCAGGTTACTGTCGAAATAGAGCAAGGCGGCGCACGCTTGATTAAAATCAGAGATAACGGTTGTGGAATAGAAAAAGACGATTTACCTTTGGCATTATCACGCCATGCCACCAGTAAAATCCAGTCTTTGCAAGATTTAGAACAAGTGGCAACCATGGGTTTCCGTGGTGAAGCATTGCCCAGTATCAGTTCGGTGTCTCGTTTAAATCTTATCTCACGAGTAAAAGATACGGATTGTGCCTGGCGAGTGCAGGCCGATGGCTCAGAGGAAGAACTGGATCCACAACCCGACCCACACCCGCCAGGTACCACTATTGAAGTTTGTGATTTATTTTATAACACGCCAGCACGGCGCAAGTTTTTAAAAACAGATAAAACCGAATTTGCACATATTGATACATTATTTAAAAGGATGGCACTTAGTCGTTTTGATATTGCATTTGAACTTAGGCATAATCAGCGTGAAATTTATAATTTTAAAAAAGCTGAGGAGCAAGCAGAACAAGAGCAGCGTGTTGCGCTTATTTTTGGTCATTCATTTTTAGAAAACTCGGTGAGTATAGAATTTAATGCTTCAGGTATGCGTTTATATGGCTGGGTAGGGCTGCCGACTTTTTCGCGTAGCCAGCAAGATATGCAATATTTTTATGTCAATGGTCGGTTGATTAAAGATCGTCTGGTGACCCATGCCATTAAACAGGCGTATCAAGATGTTTTGTTTCACGGACGGCACCCAGTGTATGTTTTATATTTAGAATTAGACCCTGGTCTGGTTGATGTTAATGCGCATCCACAAAAACTAGAAGTGCGTTTTCGTGAAGGGCGTACCGTACATGACTTTTTATTTAAAGCACTACACCGCTCACTGGCTGATGTACGTCCTAAAGATCAAAACGCAGCAATAGCCAGTCAGCCAGAATCGAATATTCCTGCTACGGAATCACGCCCCGCTGTTCAACAGGTCGTTGATTTCCAGCCTTTACCCGCAGCTGAAGAAAAATCCGTCACGCGGCAGAGCTACCAACCGTCCACTGCTTCACGCCAATCCTCATTGCCCTTAGATGTCGATGCACAAATTGAAGCATACACCCAGCTTATCGCTCCGACAAATACCTTTGAAATTCAAGAGCCGCATGTCACAGACTTACCCAAGGCTGATATTGCGCCTCCTTTAGGTTACGCTGTTGCACATTTACATGATGTGTATATTTTATCTGAAACACAGAACGGTATTATTCTAGTCGATGCTCATGCAGCTCATGAACGTATCACCTATGAGCGTTTTAAACGTCAATATCATCAAGGCGAGGTGCCTTCACAACCTTTATTACTGCCGATACAAATATCGGTCAGTAGTGCTGAGGCTGATTTAGCAGATGATCAACAAGCTTTTTTTATGAGTTTGGGGCTGGAACTTAATCGTATGGGGGAAGAGTTGATTGTCGTCAGATCAATTCCGGCTTTATTATCGGGCGTGGATATCGCTACATTAGTAAAAGATGTCTTGGCCGATATTATTCAGCATGGCATTAGCCAGCGTGTTGAAGAACAATGTAATGAAATTTTATCAACTATAGCCTGTCATGGATCAGTCAGAGCAAATCGGCGTTTAACAATACCTGAGATGGATGCCTTGTTGAGAGATATAGAAAAAACAGAGCGCAGTGGTCAGTGTAATCATGGCAGACCCACTTGGGTAGAGTTGAGTAAAAAGGAACTGGATTCGTTGTTTTTAAGGGGGCAGTGATTTTAGTATGACTGCAACTCAGTATCCCCCCGCCATTTTCCTAATGGGCCCAACTGCCTCAGGAAAAACTGCCTTATCAGTAAAATTAGCGCAGCAACTGAATGCTGAAATTATCAGTGTGGATTCTGCTCTGGTTTTTAAAGGCATGGACATTGGTACCGCAAAACCGAGCTTAGAAGAAAGAGCAGGGATCCCGCATCACTTAATTGATATTTTAGATCCAGCGGAAAGCTTTTCCACGGGTGCATTTAAAAATCGCGCTTTAGATTTAATGGCGCATATCACGGCAAGAGGAAAACTACCGATATTAACCGGCGGTACCATGCTTTATTTTAATGCACTGTATTATGGCTTAGCTCAGTTACCTACCGCTGATGTAGCCCTACGCGCACAATTAGAAGCAGAAGCAGCAGAGATAGGGAAGCTTGCTATGCATCAACAACTCCATTGTATTGACCCAGTTGCAGCGGCTCGTATTCATCCCAATGATCCACAGCGTGTACAGCGTGCATTAGAAGTCTATCGGTTGACAGGTAAACCGATGACACAATTGCATACAGAAGCAAAAGCCGAAGAAATTCCTTATCAGAAAATTAAATTGATTATTGCACCGCGTGACCGAGCAATATTACATGAAAAAATTGCCCTACGTTTTAAACATATGTTACAACAAGGGTTTGTTACTGAGGTAGAATCTTTATATCAACGTGGTGATTTAACCGAGCAAACGCCCGCAATACGCGCAGTCGGTTATCGGCAAATATGGTCTTATTTACAGGGTGAGATAAACTATGCAGAGATGCAAGAAAAAGGCATTATTGCCACGCGGCAATTAGCTAAACGGCAATTTACCTGGCTGCGCAAGGAGACGGATGCACACTATTTTTATAGCAATGAAGCGGATGTTTTTAAGTGTGTGCTTAAGACAGTGCAGCAGGAAATTATATAATGAAGGCGTAACCGTTTAGCCCTCTTCCTTATCAAGGAGAGGTTTAGGGAAAGGTTCCTCAACTCCCGTTTTGGGGGATCTGAGCGGTTACTGATGAAGAGCGGGCAAAATAAGGGCTACCAACTTAATACGGGACAACTCCTTTGCAAAATAAGTAGGGTG
>CAZLLL010000096.1:0-8822 GCA_964560255.1 uncultured Methylomonas sp. | reverse complement strand
TGCGAAAACTGAACGTGACTATATGTGAAAAAATGTAAAATACGCTGAATCGCTGAATATCAAGCAGATACTTGAACAGGTTTCAGCTCTGGGGCGGATTCATGAAGAAAAAATTGCGGCTTAGTGGCGAAGGTATTGTTAAAATTAAATACTTCCAAGTAGATACGTACAACCACCTGATAAATAAAGATATCATTGTATTAGGGAGATGGAAACAAATAATCATCCAATATTGCTAGTCTTTTTGTCCGTCTTCGGTGTTGCGTAAACAGTTACTGTTTCTCAAATAATAGTTTACACTTTTCAATATTGATTATAGTGTAAACTACTTTTGGGTGATAATGAAAAGTGTCAGTCATTCGATAATTTTTTTCAATAGGAGTTCTCCAGGTGATTTTAGTTCCCAAACAATCCAGCATTCGATATATACAAACTTTTTTTGTCCTTTTAACTTTTTTTCTAACGACTTTGCCAGTTGCAGCCGATGACTATAAAGGCAGATACCAGGCGGTTGTGTTGCATGAGGGTGGGCAGGGTAATCAGTTTGGGAAATCACTGCCAGAGGTCTTTATTATTGACTCACAAGATGGGCATATGTGGACTCTGGAGCAGCATACTAAACTTGAAGGCGTAAAAGGTGGCTTTGCGCTGGGTACTGTTCTTACTTATCAGGGGCGAGTGCGACCCGGTAAAAAAATGGGTGAAATCATTGAACAAGCTGAAGGTCAATAGCAGAGAAGAATAAGGAATTAACGTGTTTTGGCTACTTAAATTGAAGGTGGGACAATAGATTCTGGAGCGGAAAGCAAGATTTGAACTTGCGACCTTAACCTTGGAAAGGTTACGCTCTACCTGCTGAGCTATTCCCGCATTTTGAGAGTTAGGTATTGGGAGTTCATGGAGGCTGCGACCGGAATCGAACCGGTGTAGATGGCTTTGCAGGCCACTGCATAACCACTTTGCTACGCAGCCTTGAGATATAAATAAAAAAAGCCGCGATACTCGCGGCTTTTTAAATCTTTTGGAGCGGAAAACGAGATTCGAACTCGCGACCCCAACCTTGGCAAGGTTGTGCTCTACCAGCTGAGCTATTCCCGCTCTGATTGAATTGCTTATTATAAAGATATTTACAATTCTGTCAACACTCCTTTTACTTTATTGTAAATTATTTTTCAGTGTCCAGCCTTTTGCTCCCTGACGGCAATCAGCGACTTTTTCCAGTACTTCTACCTGCACAAATAATTGTTTTTTACCAAATGCATCCTGAAAGTTTTTGGCAATAACCGAAGTGCCTGACGGTGCATTACAAACGACATCCTCAGCATTATCAAATGATGTTATTGAGCCAGGCACTTTTAGAATTTTGAGCGATGACTTACTCACTTCATTTGGAGCTTTTAGAACATAAGTCTGGCCAATTGAAACAGCTGTTTGTGAATGGCTCTTTACCTTACCTCCATCATCACCTGATAGAAAAAATAGACCTAGCACAGCGACAACAGCTGCAATTCCTCCATAAAATAATTTAGGGTTTTCTTCTTTTAACTTTATTAGTGCTGGTTTCGCTTTTTCTACGGTATCTTCCACAGCGTCTACAGCATCCTCAACTGTTTCTTGAATATTTTCTACTACATCTTCAACAGTTTCCTTAATATTTTCTATCACATCATCAGTCGATTTATCTTCGCTCATTGGTAACTCCTCATTATTTTATAGTTTTTATTTTATAGTTATTTTCTTCCAGCTATGGAATGGGCACAGAATGTTGGGCACACCAGCTACGCTGGCGCAGTATTTTTGTTCGTATTCAAGGTGCACAAGCAGGCTGCATAGCAAGCTACGTAACTGTTTGTGCAATATTGAAGACGGATAAAAAGACAAGTCAGTCACTCAAGTTATTTCGTGCTCGTTCCTATGTGAAATCGTAACCTTTGTTGGTCAATGATGCAAGTTCTTGTTCTTCAACTCGTCTGCAATCAAATTGCCAATAGCCTAGACCTATATTTTTTCGCTCCCTTAAAAGAATCGGAAAATTCTGATTATTTAAATAGAGTCGTACCACACCAAACTCTTTTAACACAAATGATTCAACAATTAAAAAGCTTTTTTCCTCCCCATCTGGTATTTTTATATTATATATCAGCGCCTTTTGCTTATCTTGTTGTTTGCTTTTTTGCACCCCGCTATATGTAACGGCATGGGCTTGTGAGGTTAACAGGTGAACTTCAAAATTAAGTTTCATGGTATCCTTGGGTATCGTGATTTTATTAACGACCCCTACCGAACGCTTATGCTCTGGTTGAGTTGCTTTTCTAAAGCTAATGAGGCTACCGACAGAAAGAACACCTGATGTTTTAAATTCACAAGCTAAGGCAGCTTCAGATGCAGATTCTGCATTATATTCTTGCACGTTTTCAGGATTCGGCTCATAGGCATTTTGTAAAATATAGGTCGCACTGAGTCCGATGGCAAAGCGTCTTTTCAAGCGGTCAGAAAAAAGTATCCCTCCCTGTAATGGGACACCATGCCAACGTTGTTCCAGATAGTCAAGTAATTCCAAGGGTAGCTTATCTACTATTGACTTTAATTTAATAGTGCTATAGCGGCCATCTATCGTATTTTGAAACTTATTTTTTTTCTGTAAAGCTTTATATAGCTTGTTAAGATTAAGATATAAAACAGCTTCATCCAGTATCTTCTTATCTTTTCCATAAAATGCTGCTGATTGATCCTCATCCTGAAAAATGATACATTGCCGATTCGCTGCAGCGAGTACTACCGTTTTCTCAAAAACAACTAAGCTACTTAAGAGCTCAGTAAACTTATAGACTTGCACTATTTCTTTAGGTATTAAGCCGGTAGGATCAGCAAGGCTGAGTAAGACAATCTGCTTATAACTATCTTGAATTGAGCTACTGCGCTGAATATAACAGGATTCGTCAATGACCTTGACTTTTTCTTTGTTTATTTTAACTCCGAGCTTATATAAAGAGTGCAAATCTATCCATACCCACTCATGGATAGGCAATTTCATAACATATTGACTCAGTACAATATTACTTAAGCCTTTAATAATACGTTGTATTGCTAAAGCTGTTTCTTTGTTTTGAAACCAGTTTAATTCACGTCGTGTTTGCTCTTTCACAATAATCCAGTAAGCGATAGAGAGCTCTTTTTCTATGTTGACAAGAATATTATAAATTTTGTGCTCATGTTCACTTTTAGGAAAACTGCTGGTCATTAAGCGTGAATACAAATCTTCTTCCATAACAAGGTAGCTAGCTCTTAGTGACTCCAAAAAACTCATGCGTTTTTGCGGACTCATCACCAACTGATTACTCTGCTGTAAAAAGTCATGAAATAAATGGGAAGAAAATGATATATTAGCAACAGGTAGCTCATCTATCCATTCTTTTAATGCCACTTCTTCATATCGAGTTATACCTACCGAGTCTTTCCTCTGCTCAGGTATTACTAGGAAAAAAGAATTTCTCACGTATTCCTCATTTTTATTTTTTCAGTGCACTTATGGTTCATTTTATCACCCTTTTCGTTTCATCATTCCCTTCGATGGGTTATAGCCTATAATAGCAAGTATTAAGAATAGCGTAAATGCACTTAAAGTATAAAGCAAAGCATATTGATTGAGTTGTCCATAAAGCGCAAAACGTATCAACTCAATAGCCTGGGAAAACGGGTTATATCGCGCTAGTTTATATAGCCATTGACTAGATTCTTGTAATTTCCATAAAGGATAGAGTGCCGTAGACATAAAAAACATGGGGAATATAACAAAATTCATCACTCCAGCAAAATTTTCTAGCTGTTTAATAAAAGAAGACAATAGCAGGCCTAAAGCACCTAGCATTAAACCACTTAAAATTAAGGCAGGTAATAGCCATAAATAGCCCTCTAGTGGTGCCTGAATTTCATAAAACCAGGCGATTCCCAAAAATACATAAACTTGCAGGATAGAAACAAATACACCGGCTAAGAGCTTAGATACTAATAAAAACCAGCGTGGCAAGGGACTGACTAATAAGATGCGCATACTGCCCATTTCACGATCGTAGACCATGGATAGCGAGCTTTGCATACCATTAAATAACTGAATCATGCCGATTAATCCTGGGGTAATATAGACTTCATACAGTATGTAGGTTTCGTAGGGTGGAATGATTGCAATACCCAGCGCGGCTCTAAAGCCTGCCGCAAAAACAAATAGCCAGATAAGTGGTCTGACCAGTGCAGAAAGAAAGCGTTCTTTTTGTTTTACAAAGCGTAATAACTCTCTGAAAATGACTCCCCATAAGGCGAACCAATAGTGAAAAATTCGCATTATGCTTTCCTAAGCGTTAATTTAAAAAAGGCATCATTAATATTTTCTGCCTGCGTTTGCTGTATTAACTCGGCCATTTGCCCCTGTGCTTTTAATTCACCCTGATGAATGACAATAACTTTATCAGTCGCATGAATTTCATCCATTAAATGCGTTGCCCATAGTACCGCTAAATGATTATCCTGGCTCAATTGATGCACATGTTCTACTATTGCCTGCCTGCTTGGCACATCCAGCCCAACGGTTGGCTCGTCTAATAATAATACACTGGGCTTATGCATTAATGCCCGGGCAATTTCAACACGCCGTCGATGCCCCCCGTTAAGTTGACGTACAACTTCGCTACGTCGTTCATACATATTTAAACGCTCTAATTGTTCTGTTATTGCAAGATCGGCCTTTTTTCTACTCATACCTTGTAGAGCCGCATGATAGCGTAGGTTTTGCTGTACCGTTAAATCCAGATCCAGTGTGGTTTGCTGAAACACAACACCTAACTTTGCCAATGCGCGCAAAGCCTGTTTGTGTATATCAAAGCCTGCTAGCTGAATTGTGCCTTGCCTATGGGCATATAAGCGAGTAATCAGAGAAAATAAAGTACTTTTTCCCGCGCCATTGGGACCTAATAAAATGCAGCACTGGCCTTTTTCAACCTCAAAACTCAATTTATGCAGAACTTGTTTTTTTCCATAAGAGAAACTTAAGTCTGCTATTTGTAGCGCTATATTTTTCATGGTTTTACTGCAATACCCCAGGGATAACGACCGACTGCAATGGATTTAGTCACTTTATGCTCTGCTAAATCAATAATAGATATATCGTGACTGACACCATTGCTTGTATATAAACGCTCTTGTTGAGGCGAAAAAGCTAGATTCCAAACTCTTGCACCGACGAGCAAATATTTTTCAACTATGTAGCTTTGCGCGTTAACCACAGCGACTCGATTGGCGGGCCCAAGTGCCACATAAGCCCATTGCCTATGATTGTCGATAACAACACCGACGGGCTGAATTTTTTCCTGACCGACACCAGGTATGGCAAAATGTATGCGTTGAATAATTTGCTTACTGTCCACATCAATCACCATCAAGGTACCATCAATTTCCGAAGTCACCCATAACTGCTGTCCATCCGCAGTAAAAGTCAACGCTCTCGGGCGTGGGTCTACCAGAGTATTTTCTTTGATTTCGTATGAGTTAGCATCTATCCAGTGCACCATATTAGTTGTTTCTGATGCACTGACTATCCACTGATTATCTGGACTGACAGCGATGCCTTCTGGCTCTACGCCAACTGCCACCTGAGCGACTGCCTGCTTACTTAGTAAATCAATCACGGTGACCTGGTTATCATCTTCATTAGACACATACATGCGTGTACCTAAGGAGTTGATGGCAAAGGTTTCCGGGTCTTCACCTGAAGGAAGTTTAGCTATAATTTGCAAGCTATTGGCATCCACTTCAAGTACTGTATCATCATCACTCACTGCAATATATAGCGTCTGATGGTCAGGGCTTAGTTGAATGCCTCGGGGTCTTTGACCTATATTGATAGTTTTAATTAGCTTTCCAGCGATAGGGTCAACCACGGCAATCGCATTATCTTTTTCTAAAGTAACAAAGACTGTTTCTGTACTTATCACTGGTGTCATTAATTTATTTGCAATGGGCTTAAGTACTGCATTAGGGTTATCTTTTTTAAATATGTCGGGTAAGTTTTCTGGGTTTGTCATTAATATCCATATCAGTAAACTGAGGAGTATGACAAAAAAACTAGTTAGTATGATAGAGGCAATTTTCATTTACAATCCTTTTTATTGACAATGTGTTTCGGGCTTGTCATAGCCGAGTGTATCTAATTCATTTTTAGGGTGTAAAAAACCCTCCAATGGCGGCGCGGCAACAAGTGATGTGGGTGCAGCCAGGAGTACGGGTTGTCGTAGTTGTCCGTTCCATGCTCTAAAGGTCAATGCTCTGCCTTTATAGCCTTGCAGTTTAAAGCGATCACTTAACAGATAATCCTTAATATTACTGGCATTCACTGAATGTGTACGTGTCACCGTCTCTCCGATAGCACGCACAGCGAGATAGGCTGCATAATCCTGTTCTAGCATTTGCCGCTTTGCCAAGGCTTTAAAGCGATTTTGAATTTGCACGGCTCCCCATTGTTCGTGGGTGCGGTGCCAGGCGGTCGCAATCAGTCCTTGCGTCCCTATAACAGGTCTGGGTAACCAGCTTCGATAGCTGATATATTCGCCGAACAGGCCTTGTTCATCTGCAACGACTAAGACATCGTAATCATCAAGCTGAGTAAAGACAGGAATATCAGACTGCGCGGTACGCCGCGCATCATATGTATGTAGCCACTTCTTTTCGGCAATGATTTTTATACCAAAACGTTTTGCAGAGCGCTTGATAGCCTGGGCATACAGGGAATCCTCAGGCGTATTTCCGATCACCAGAAACCAGCGCTGCCAACGTTTTTTTAACATATATTGCGCTAATGCATCAGCACGCATAGCCCGGCTAGGTAATAAGTGCAGCACATCAGTTAAACACTGTGTATGTCGCAAGGCATCATCTCGTGTTGCAATATCAAAAAGCAAAGCCTGGTTACTATTCAACTTGTGCAATTCAACTAACTGAGCGACAGTTAAATTAACAATAATAAGTTGAAATCCTTGTTTGAGTAGCTCTGTAAATGCTAGATTAACATCTCCCTCCAGCGGTACAATCATTTGTTTTAAACTGTAGCTTTGCTGAGTAAACTGACCCGTTGTATTATTATCACTTAATCCGAGTAAGGCACCTTGCAAGCCTTTATTTACAATAAAAGGCTCAAGATTAGATAGCGCAGAAGGTACTTGTTTTTTTTGTGCTAAATAGGCGATTCTAATTTCTTGATTATCTTCTGCATAACTTTTAATCGTGCAGAAAAAACTGAGGAATAAGCAAAAAGTTAAGCGTATAAACATTATTTATCTTTATTTATCTTTGATTACTGTGAATAAGTTATCAAATTCCGCATAGAATAACAGAATTCGTCTGGAATTATATTACACTTAATAGCCATAGGAACACTTTTCTGGACACTAAAATTAAAGATAGACAACTGGAGAGGGATTTGAGCCAACAGGTAGTAAACCGCATACTATACGTATAGTCTAAAGTATGTACCTCTGCTATTTTTGGTTACAAGTTTAAGACGGGACATTTTTATATTTATAGGCTAATTAAAAATGTAGGTTGCGGGTGAGGTACGAACCCCAATAAAATACATCCCCTTGGCCATCAATATTGGGGGCGTGCCTCGCCCGCAACCTACGTAGCTTGTCTCAGTTTATTGTCTTTAACCATGGACGAGATAGGTTTTTAATAGAATGCAAATTTGTCCCGTCTTAAGGAACGTGCACGAAATAAGTTGAGCAACTGACTTGTCTTTTTGTCCGTCTTCGGTGTTGCACAAACAGTTACGTAGCCTGCTATGCGCCTGTTTGTGCGCCTTGAAGACGAACAAAAATACTGCGCCAGTTGCTCAACTTATTCCGTGCCCATTCCTAAGTTTATAGCCCTATTTTTGATAGAGATAGTTATGAAACTGCTATGCGCCTTTTCTACGCATGGGAGACTATCAATAAAGAGCAATGCTAGCACCCTAAAATCTATGCCTTCAACTAGCACGTGCCTTCCATTTTTAACTTATTTGAACGCTATTATGACTGATGAAACGATTACTCCAATCAAGAATACCCCCAGAGTAAAACAGCGCAAAGCAGTACGTTATATAACGTATAGCCCCAATAAAGCAATCATTACTATTAAACAGTTTCTGGGGCCCAAAACATACATTCACGCTAGAGTTATCAATATTAGCTCTAAAGGTGCGCGCATCTACTCAAAATATGAATTTACAGCTAATACAAGCATCATTTTAAATATAAAAATAAAGAGCGGCGAATCATGGAAAATACCCGCAAAAGTGATAGAGCTGTACAGTGATTCAGAGTTTGGAATTATTTATAACGCTACCCAGCAGGATTTAGTTGACCAGATATTGAAACATGAGGAAAAATTTGGAATTACATAACTAAAATAGTACTTTTGCAGTAAGGGAGCTGGAAATAAATAATCGTCCAATATTGGGCAGGATTTTTGTTCGTATTCAAGGCGTAGTAACAGGCGCATAGCTGGCTACGTAACGGTTGCTACAACGCAGAAGACGGACAAAAAGACTCGCAATATTGGATGATTATTTGTTTCCATCTCCCTAACTGTTTACTCTCCTTCTGGAAAACATGGATTGAGCAAAGCACTTCTAATAAAACCTCCCCCTAAAACCCCTCCTTATCAGGAAGGGGGCTGAATGGTTACCTTTTGCAAGTTTATGTTTTTCACATCGTAAAGACTATGCATTTTTTTCTTCTTGAGCATTATTATGACTGATGAAATATTTACCGTAATCAAAATAGACAATAATAATC
>CAZLLL010000095.1:0-8893 GCA_964560255.1 uncultured Methylomonas sp. | reverse complement strand
GAACGGTTACGCCCCATTCGGTCATTAATCAAACTCAATATTATATTTAATATCGCTACTATGCGTTGTACCTGCGCGCGTTTCTATACTGATATTTTGGGTCAGTTTGTAGATGACAGCAAACTGCATTTGCGAGGTGAGAACATCCATAATATATCTTGCATATAAATCAGATGAAATGCGTTTACCAATCACCATAGAATTTTGGCCTAACGAAGTACTTTTCAAGTCAAATTCATCAATCCCAATAACGCCCATTAACGCATCAACATAATCTCGTCCCAGACTCAACGCAGCAGCAGCCAGTAATACTGCATTGTTACCATCACTTTTACCTAGGGGAGCCCCCGTCAATAAATAAGCCAGCGCTTCACTTTCACTTAAGGCAGGCTCTGTATAAACCGTTGTAAGCGGTTTTTTTAGAGTTCCTGACATTCGCAGATAGGCAACCGTTTTATCCTCCCAATCAGAAGCCTTACGCGATGCCAGAATATTAATGCCTGGATTCTCCATATCACCCGTAAATAGTAACTGACCTTTTTCTATGCTTAAATCCTGACCATAAGCCTGATAAATGCCTTTTACCGAATGGAGCTCATTAAATAATTTAAGCTGGTTTTGTTGTTGAACAGCACGTAATTGACCCTGCAACTGTGTTTTTAAACCAAAACCTTCTAGCGATACATTTTCTCCTAACAGTATTTTAATATCAATATCCAGAGGATAATGCGGAGGTTTTGCTTCACTTTTTTGGGCAGTGACTATCACTTCATCATCACTGAGCGCAACTGCCCCGACAGGTAAGCTTTCAAATACCAGCATGGCTTTTGGAATAGTGAGATCACCTTCCAGCTGAGTGCCGTTCTTATCACCTTTCAGACGAAGATCAGGAGATGCCCAGATTTGCATTTCTGGAATTTGCATAAGCTGTAAATCACTCCCCTGAATGCTTATCTGGAATTTGAATTGATCATTGATGTATTGGTCAAATTGACCCTCAATTATGATAGGCTGATCAGCTATTTTCGCTCTTCCCAGTAAAGCAATTTGCTGTTGCTCAACAGGGTGGTTTAAATCAAGAGTGATATCATTTACTTGCAGACCCATTTCCGGGATAGTTAATTTACCCTGAGCTAAGTGAACCTTACTCCCATTGAATTTTGGTGCAGACAGTAATCCATGTAATACTATTTGCGCATCAACTTCGCCCGCTACTTCACTGGCTGAATCAATAAAAGCACTGAGAAAACCAATATCTTCCAGCTTGATATTTAGTAAACCATCTATATTTGCCGTTGTCATCTCTTTCAGGCCAGTTATTTTTACCTGTCCCTTAATCTCATTCACATCATTAAATAGAATCACCCCTTTAGACTGCAATTTATCCGCCACTAACTCGGCATTAAACTGAGTTTTTTTAAAAGAAACAAGTTGCACTCCAGATTGTTTATGTTCGAATCTAATTGACCCTGGATCAATGCTGATACTCACATCACCTGTTAATCCTGAGTGGCTCTGCTCTAATGAGTTCTGTAAGGAATAGTTTGCATGCAAATAACTATCAATTTGTAAAGACTCTGGTAACCAGTCTGCGAATGCCGATAAAGACAATTGTTTTATAGTACCCGAGAAAAGTTGCTGTTGATCCGCTGTTGTCGCCTTTAAACAAGCTAGCCCTGTATCACTCATTTGAGCCAGGCATAGATCTGTTGTTAATTGCACAGATTGCTGGGCAAGTTTTATTTTCACAGCGGCTGCTTGTATTAACTGCCATCTACCTGCAGAAGTGCCATAGGTTTCCAGTTGCAGCATTTGCCCCTGCCATTCTTTAGTTTTTGCCTTCCAACCACCTTGCATGACAAGCTCAACCCCGCCCTGTTCACTATCCACAATCATTGATAGATTATGTTGTGCAAATTCCCCACGACTCTGCAATTCAATTTTATTGATTTTCTGGCCGTTTACTCGCAATTTCTCCGCATTGACAATCAAATCAATTTGTTGCTGATCTGTTACCAAGTGCCCTTTTGCAAGCAAACTACCGAGTTGCTGCTGTCGAAATTTTAGCCCATCCGACAATATTGAAAACGTCACTTCTGGCTCTTTTACGGAACCCTGCAATAAGCCTTCTACAAAAATTGCCCCATATGTATCTGAACTTAGTTCGTGTAGATTCGCTGCGTCCAGCGTAAATTCTAAAGAATTATTATCGCCAATAAGCCCCTGTACAAGCAAAACATTATCCCCCACACTGGCCTGTAACCGCTCAATGAACAACTGGGATGCTGAATAGTGTACGTTAGCTTTGGCGTTAACGGCTTTATCCAACACCTTGCCATAAACCTTTTTTAACTCGACGCGAAAATCAGGTTCATTAAATAGCCTGCCAGATAATTGCGCATCCAGATTCAACTCGCCTGCATAAGTTGACAACAGAGTAGGTATTTGCAAGTTACTTGCTAATAATTGCAACTGACTCGGTATACTGTCTGTCCAGCTAATACGCCCTTTACTTTGAATATCGCCTGACAAAGCCTCTAGCGTTAAATTATTTAATGTAAATTGTTCACTATTTCCCTGCCCTGTGAGCTGTAGTTTCCCTGTTGATAAATCCTTTACAAAAGTATTCGTCTCAAGATTAAGCGAATAATTTTGTGTTGTACCTTGTAATGTCAGATGTGCATTTTCACTTGCATATTGCTTTTCTCCCTGTAAAGGCCATTGCAACTTTGACCAGGTAGAAGACAAGTTAAAATGAACTCGCTTGTCATCATTGAATAAAATCCGGCCTTGAACATGTGCCTGACTGGGTGCTGATATATCCATATTCAAGTCAACTTGCTCGCGATTCCCTTGTAGTTGTAAACGCACTTTAATATCAGTCAGCTCAGGTATTGATTTCTGCAGCATTAAACCGACTGCAAAAGGGAGCTGAGAATTTAGCTGTAATTCAGCTTCGCCTTGCGCCTGAATAATGTCACTCTTCAGTGAAAAGTCATTCAAATGCAGTTGCTGCCCATAATACACCAGAGCAAATTCAATACTGTCCAGTAAATAAGTTGATTCATTTTTCTTAATCTGCAAATGATTCACAGTAAAATCATTAAGCTGTAACTTAAAAGGCAGGATAAAGGTGCTTGTTTTGGATTCTTGCTCTTCAGGCTGATGACTTTCCAGTAATTCAATATCCACATCCGTCAGATGTAAATAATCAAACTGAATTTGCCTGGCAAACAAATTCGCCAGATTTAGTCGATAAGAGGCAGACTGGATGCTGATATTGGCTTGTTCAATTTGATATGTAAGGCCCTGTAAATGCATATCACTTAACAGCAAACCATCAAATTTATCAATTGATAACTCAGGAGTCATGACAGCCAGCTTAAAAACCAGCCAGTGATTAAATTTTGGGCTGTAAAGCAATAATGCCAGCAAAAATACACAGGCTAGCACAGCGGCCGAAAGCGCAAATAACCCAGTACGCAACAAGTGCCTCATAAAGCAGTACTTAAACTAAAATGAAAATGCACATCGGAAAAATCATCACTAGGCACTGCAATATCAATACGTACCGGCCCCACCATAGAATACCAGCGTACCCCCAGACCGACACCGAACTTGATATTCAAATCTTGAGAAAAAGCATCGCCCGCATCAATGAACGTTACCATACTCCAGTTTTCAATAATTCTTTGCTCATACTCCAGGCTTGCAGTGGTCAAATATCGCCCACCAATGACCTCACCAGCGGCATCACGCTGACCAATGCTTTTATAATCATAACCACGCACACTATTATCCCCTCCAGCAAAAAACCGAAAACTACTGGGTAAATCGTCAAAATCATCAACCGCAGTAGCCCCCAGATCAACCCGGGATATCAAGCGCCCTCCCCAAAAAGTCGAATAAGCAAACTTCACATGCAATAGCGCATGAATAAAACTAACAGTAGATCCTACGCTGCGATGGGCTGCATCTAGTTTCATCATATATTTGTAGCCATCCAGGTATTGCCGATCTTTTTTAGCTCTCACATTCGACAGACTGATTCCAGGTACCAATAAATAACTCGTCTGGTAGGGATCGTTTTTAGAGTTTCGAAACTTTTCTGCAACGAAGTTCAACTGTTCTGCCAGAACTAACTGACCATAAAAGCGATTAGAAAGGCGCACTCCCACATCAAGCTTTCTACTATCAACATGACTCGTATCTTCATAAGTGAGACCAGTAAAAAATGACAAACGATCCTTGAGAGGGCTCTCTAACGGCAACACATATTCCATCACTAAATGAGATTTTTTTAATGATAAATTCAAGTCAGAAATAAACTGATGCCCATTTTCATTCAAAAACCTATTTTTATATCCGGCACTAAGCCGAAAACCTAAATCTGTGTCATATCCGACACCCGCCGACAATACATGCCTAGGCAAGTTACTTAGCCTAACTTCTAACGGCGCATAATAATCCTCTGCTTGTTTTTGTAAATATTTCAGTTGTATCTCTTTAAAATAACCCGCAGAATCTAATAACTGATGTGATTTAACAATTAATTCCCGGTCATATGCCTGACCAGATTCTATCGCTAAAAACTGACTATTAAAATCGGTGTGCAAAGCATTTTTTTCAATATCAATGCGGCTAATATAGTAGCGTCGCCCTGTTTGTAGGTATAATTTAATGTCTGCCTGATTTTCATCAGGATCAATACCTAATTGTTTAACGACAAAATGATTATCAAAATAGCCTTTTCCATCAGCTAGCGTTTGCAAATCCTTTTTTAGCTTTTCATATAACCCATGATTAACTGTATCACCGATCTTAATGTTAATTTTTTGTAAAAACCCAATAAAAAAACCATCTTCAGCCCCAAACCCCAGCACCTGAAAGTCTAGTGTAGAAATAATCACTGGTGGGCCTAAGTCTATAACAAATAAAATTTCCCAACAATCATCTTTCCAGCCCATTGATTTGGCAACTTGCGGATGATAATAACCTAAAGCACGCAAAGCCTGCTGAATTTGCCCAGGTGCCTGTTTGAATAAACGTTTGATTTTCCAGTTTGGAGATTCACAAGTCTCTTGGCTTAAAGAAAGGTACGCTCTGACATTATCCTCCTGCGCCGAATTCAGACCATTAATCTTTATTTCTGGGGCAGCATAAAGCACGCCTGTATAAATAAGGCAAAACAGTAATACGCAGATAGCGCAAAAATAGGAAAAAATGAGGAAGCTTGAATTATTCAATGAATCTTTATTTAGTTATGTGCAATAAAATTTTAACACTTTATTGGGCACCCTTCATATTTGCCCAAAAGTAGTGGACAGTTTAGCGGTAAAAAAATATGCGCGCACACAACAGCCTTCAGAATTTCCTGACTTTTTTGAAAATAACATGAAAAAGGAGGCACCCTTCATTTCCCAGTGGACAGTTTGCAGAAGAAGCGTTCCAATTATAAAATAACAGTGCAGTACTGCAGTACAGTTTAGATTTAAAATATTTTATGACAGTGGGTTACAGTTAATGTATTCTGTTTAAATTCCTGGCTACCAGCTTAGGAATGGGAATCAAATAACTTGTGCATTCTGACTTGTCTTTTTGTTCGCCTTCGGTGTTGCACAAACAGTTACGTAGCTCGCTAGAGCTAAGTTTGTACGCCTTGAATACGAACAAAAATTCTGCGTCAGTTGCTTAGCTTATTTCGTGCCCGCTCCTAAAGCGTGTCACTCCTGTCGTATATCCGCCTTACACTGGTCGCTATTTCTGCTCTATATCAGCCCTTTAACTCTATACTGTCCTTTGGTTTTTAATGTAATTCGTACTGCATTATCACTGTCATTTTTCCAGTACCAGCCATGTACTCCTGTAAAGGGTGCCGTCAAATCACCCTGCGATTGGCTAGCAGTTGATTCATGGTAACTTTTAAAATAGCCTGTTGTATCACCTACGGGTTCACCATGAAAATCAAAATACAATGCTTCACTATCACTCTGCCACGTGTATTCTATTTCAGCTCCTTGAGCTATATAGAATTTATATTCCAAACCTGATTTAGCTGGCACTGTAATTATCACAATATCTTGCCAGCTTGTTGCTTGTTCGCCCGTTAGGCATGACACCACTGTTTTGGTGTTTTGCTGTGCAGGTTTTGCTAATGCGGTTAACCCCAGTGCTTTCCCCAGACCCGTTGGATCTATAGCATATTCAGCAGGCCCAATAAAGGCGATTAAAATAAATAGCGCCAATAAAAGCGCACTCATCATACTAATAATCAGTGTTTTTAAGGACTGAACAGGTACATTTACATCATTCATCAACATTACTCAGTAAGCACAAAACCAGCCATTTGGTAGCCGAATAAAACTAAACCACCCGCCATTAGCAAGGTATTCATCACTACAGAAAAACTAAAATAACTGTTATAGCGTCGCCAGAAATTCAACATAATTAATATAAAGAATAAAGCTAAAAACTGCCCCACCTCGACACCTATATTAAATGCGAGTAGATTTTTCCATAAATCTTGCTCTGGCAGGTCAAAATCCTGTAATTTTGTCGCCAGACCTAAGCCATGAAATAAGCCAAAGATGAGTACCGCCGCTTTAGTATTGGGCTGTATTGTAAACAGGCGTTGAAAACCACCTAGATTATCAAAGCCTTTGTAAACAACTGACAGCCCAATTATCGCGTCAATAATATAAGCATTAACCGATACCTGACCCAGCACCCCAAAAAATAGCGTTAAACTATGGCCTAGCGTAAATAAACTGACATAAATTAATATATCTCGTGTGCGAAATAAAAAGAAGATAACGCCGAGCAGAAATAACAGATGGTCATATCCCGTAAGCATATGCTTGGCACCAATATATAAAAAAGGGCCAATCGCTACGCCTTGGTTATTTTGCAGAAACTGCTGGGTATTTGCATCAACACCGTGTGCCTGAACGACTGAAATAAAGACAAAAACTAGCACAGCCAATGATACCAAGGCAGGTATTTTTACTGAATTTAACCCTGCGTAGTTTTTTAATATAATCATTTCATTAATTTTTTTTTGACACAGCAACTATTATCTACGAGAAATATGGTAACTGTTCAGATCCCCCTTTGTAAAAGGGGAGTGGAGGAACCTTTTTCTAATAAAACCTCCCCTAACCCGACTGAACGGTTACGAAATATGTATATGCCACTAAACTCGCCATCCAAGGCTTATCCAAAATAAAACAAAACCATAGATAGGTTCTTAGGAACATGCACGAAATAAGCTGGGCAACTGGCGCAGTATTTTTATTCGTATTCAAGGCGTATAAATAGGCGCATAGCCAGCTACGTCACTATTTATACAACGCTGAAGACAGATAAAAAGACAAGCAAGTTACCCAAGTGTGTCGTGCACGCTCCTTAGGTAACTCGCAACAAAAATCCTGCGCAATATGGGTAGGTTATTTATTGCGAGTTACCTTACTCATCGCAGCTAATAATGAAACAAACCATAAAACCTAAAATGACTCGCCAAAACTCTCCTGATAACGCTGTTTAAACTGTTCCATCGTAAACCTATGGTTTTGCGTCCCATGATGCTCAATTTTGATGGAACCCAGCAAAGAAGCAATACGTCCTGTCGTAGGCCAGTCATATTCATTCATAATACCAAACAATAAGCCTGCACGATAAGCGTCACCACATCCCGTAGGATCACTTAATTGTTTAGCGTGTGCAGAAGGGATGTTGATACATTCACCTTGTGTATATATTTTAGAACCCTCACCACCTAAAGTAATAATTAGCGCCTCTACTTGTTCGGCAATCTGCTCTAATGTCAGGCCTGTGCGTTCCTGCATTAACTCGGACTCATAGTCATTAAACGTTGCCCATGTCGCCTGCTTAAGTAAGTCTAATAACTCTTCACCACTGAACATAGGCATACCTTGGCCTGGATCAAAAATAAAAGGCACTTCCGCATCGACAAATTCTTGTGCGTGCTGTTGCATACCTTGCTTGCCATCAGGCGAGACGATACCTACTTCTATTTCTGCATCTTGAGGCACTGAATTAACATATGATTCATTCATAGCCCCAGGATGAAAAGCAGTAATCTGATTATCATCTTCATCGGTGGTAATATAAGCTTGGCCTGTATATTCACCATCTATTTTTTTAATATATTCACTCGATATCTGGCACTGGCTTAACCATTGTGCATACGGCTCAAAGTCGTGCCCTACCGTTGCCATAATTTTTGGTGACTCACCCAGTAGCTTTAAATTATAGGCAATATTGCCTGCGCAACCGCCAAACTCTCTGCGGATCACTGGCACTAAAAAAGACACATTTAACATATGTACTTTTTCAGGAAGAATATGATTTTTAAATTTATCATGAAAAACCATAATGGTATCGTAAGCCATAGACCCACAGATTAATGCACTCATGTATCTCTTTTTCCTTTAAATTAAAATTAATGCCCATGTCATTGCAGCGAGTATCAAGGATAACATCACTGCTGCTGAGCCGATATCTTTTGCTCTACCCGATAGTTCATGACGCTCAAGCCCTATCCTGTCTATCGTTGTTTCAACTGCCGAGTTTAGTAACTCGACAACCAACACATTACCAAAACTGCCAATTAATAAAACACGTTCAATATGATTGCCAGTCACCCATATTGCTATGGGGATTGCTAATAAAAATAACAATGCCTCCTGTCTAAAGGCTTCTTCATGCTTCCAGGTCGCTTTAAATCCGGCTATTGAAAAAAAGAAAGCGTTGATAATGCGTTTAAAACCTTTTGTATCCTGTCCAGCCATTTGCCTGTAAGATCCCGTCAAATTAATGAGCTAAGGGAGATGGAAACAAATAATCATCCAATATTGCTAGTCTTTTTGTCCGT
>CAZLLL010000094.1:0-8912 GCA_964560255.1 uncultured Methylomonas sp. | reverse complement strand
AGGCAAACAACAATACTGCGTCATAATTGCACAACTTATTCAATTCCCATTCCTAGATAAATAACTTATTATCTGCTGGATTATTAACTGATTGTTCCACTTCATATGGAAAAGTCAGCGTGATAATTGTACATTTGTTTTCTACACAATCAGGGCTTACCCTAACACCGTATTCATTGGAACTAAATTGTGACTTAATCAGGTCATCTGCCAACTTCATGCCATGCCCTTCTACAAATACTTTCTTGCGCATATCAAATAATCCCGCGTCGTCCTCAATACTGATAACAATCAAATCATTTTCGGTGTGCTCAATAGAAACTTCAATATGTCCCGCTTGATCATGCAAAAACTGACTGATACCATGCTTAATGGCATTTTCAACCATTAATTGTAAAACGAAGCGCGGCATGACTATCACATACAATGCGGGATCACAGATGATCGTGGTATTCAGCCTATTACCAAACCCTGCTTTTTCAATCTCAAGATAATCGTTAAGAAATTTCAGCTCCTGCTCCAGTGTATTGGTTTTATCATTGGGATTAATGCGTTCCCGCATTAAGGAAGCGAGGTTTCTTAATAAACTTCTTGCTTTATGGGCATCCTCATAGGAAATCGAAGAAATAGTCGCTAATGCATTAGCAAAAAAATGGGGATTTACTTTGGCGCGTAAATACTTATCCTCCACTCGACTTAATAGCGCTGGATAACGCGCAGCCAGTATCTGCTCAGCAAGCAAACTTCCAAGCCCTTTACCTAGCTCTCTATTCATTTTTGGGAAAAAACGATGCCGAGATTCAAACAATAAAAGCGTACCTTCAACCTCTTTAAGAATAATAACAGGGACGATTAGTGTAGAATGCAAGGGGCATTGGCGTGAATTGTTGCAGATAAAGTGCTTTGTGTAGCCATCAATGAATATAACTTCCTTACTATCCATTGCTTTTTTGATCAGCCCTGTTGCCATTAGATCGCCAACCTGATGATGGTCAGATCCTAGCCCCGTAAAAGCCAATAACTTCTTGTCTCGTATCATTGCCACTGCTGCAATACCCGTCTCTTTTTGAATGTATCTGGCGATATAATCAGCTTTGCGGTGCGGCGGTAAATCACGTTGCAAAATTTTTGCAAAGGCTTCCGCCATACGCAATGCATTGCTTGAAAATGACGTGGCTGTTTTATCATAGTCATTTAATAGGGTGACAAATAATGCAGCACCGATTGCATTGCCTATTGTATTTGGAATCAGC
Organism: uncultured Methylomonas sp.; assembly: GCA_964560255.1. Taxonomy (GTDB): domain Bacteria; phylum Pseudomonadota; class Gammaproteobacteria; order Methylococcales; family Methylomonadaceae; genus Methyloprofundus. Next base: position 7,659 of record CAZLLL010000094.1, on the reverse strand, counting down.
GTAATTTGTATCATCGCCAGCGCCTGATCAACTGAAGCAGTCAAAAAAACCATCCCTTTCATAATTAACTCAACCAAACAGGCTGTTAAAAAAGAAATTTTCCAGTTAAAGCGCATACCAGGCTGAATTTTCAACACTAATAAATAAATTAAGCCTGCGACTAAACCAGCCAGTGAAGTACCAATAGCACCTGCTAACGCGGCATCTCCTCCCATAAAATAACGAACAACGCCAGAACTGATCCCCACTGCACCACCCAGCAGAGGGCCACCTAAAAGCCCAGCTAATACAGCTCCAATAGATCGAGCTTCAACCTGTGTTGAGGCAGTGTGTTGATGGTCTATTCTATTATTTGCAAACAGTGCGGGCTCTACTTTAACTATTGTCGTATCAAGCCAGTCACCGGCATGTGTATAAATTGTCACCTGGTCGGCAATAATCGATCCGGTGATTGAAATACAGAAAAATACCACATACAGTACCAGCCAGTCGCGTTTGCGCATATTATTTTTAACCAGCAATTCAAATGCCTTGGACTGACTGAATAGAAAAGCAATCACAAAGATAATTGCCACATGCTGACACATTGAAAAAAATATCTCAGCATGAAACCAAAGACTACAATTAATAATAAAGCTCTCTAGCTGTTGTATCCAGTCAGGCATTCTTGCACCCTACGCTGTTTATAACTGGCATAATAAATTATGACAGGTGATATATATATATATATGAATTACTTGGCTATTATTTTGGACTTTAACAATATAAGTCAGTTCTGTTGCATTACATGCTGAGCCGTAGGTTGCGGGTGAGGCACGAACCTCAACATTTACAATTGATGATCTATTCTGTTGGGGTTCGTACCTTACCCCAACCTACGAAACCCATTTCTACCCTGTTTACATTTTTCAATATTTAGAGAGTCTAATTTCACACCGGTAATTAACGATTTCTCACTTTACTGTTCGGCAACCTCAGATCTAACGCTAAATCTTTTGCTGTTTTTACGCTTAACATATCAATTAAGGACATTGCACTACTGCCCGCAGCAACGGCACTGTTGCCAGATGATGACATGCCCATCTGGATTTCTGGCACCCATTTTTGTTTTTCAATGGCCTGGGCAAAACGATTCATTACTTTTTCATAAGTGACTAGCTTCTGCGCCAAAGCCCCATCCGCTTGCATAACCAGACGCTTGTATGCACCATCCCCCTCACCACGAAGAATTTGTTCCTGTTTATATTCTGCTGCCGCTAATTTCTTTTGTTCAGCTTCTAATTTTTGTTGCATGGCCACTTCCACTAACTGCTCTGCCTTGATAACAGCAACTTGTTTATTTTTTTCAGCATTTACAACGGCCTGTTCTTTCTCGACTTCTTTTTCGTATTTGGCCGTCATAACATTGGCTTTACCTTGTTCTTCGGCAGTAATAGCATCTTGTTTAGCACGTTCAGCATTTGCCTTCGCAGTAATGATAGCCATAGTTGCCTCACGTTTGGTGGATATTTGATTGAGTGTTTTTTGTTCAAAATCCCAATCAGTGATCTGGAATCCGTTAACAAGTATACCGTATTCTTTAAGGTCGCTTTTAAGATGAACAGGCCGACCATCATCGCCATAGGTAATAACAGGGATATTTTTTACTACTCGCTTACCTGTGCTTTCATCTACTGTGGAAATTTGCTTTAATTCTGTTTGAAATTTACCGCCAGATATCTGCTGATTCGCCCATTGGGTAAAGGTGCTTCGTTTTTCAGTATAGGCTTCTTCACTACTCATTAAACCCGCTGTCAAGTTCATGCCTTCTTCGGTAACAGTCTTGATCAACTTATTGGCTACCCCTAGGTTACTACGAAATGCTTTATGCAAATTTAGCATTGTGGGTTCGTCATTGGGAAGTGAAAAACGGGCTTTTCCGTATACTTTTCCAGTGCCTCCATCCTGATAGCGTACGGGGATACCGATCTGGTTCATGCTTGCAGCAGCGCCATCATTGGTTTTATCATAATCATATGTCAGTACATCACGGTACACAGTGGTCGTACCAAACCATTTTAAATAAATTCCGGGCGTAAATTTTACCAGCAGTGTACCTGTTGGATATTGGACAACGGTACGATTACCGGCATCATTGATACCTGCAGACAATGCAAGTATCATACCGATGCTTGCAACAATAGCGGCGGGAATGAATAGTTTAGTGTTCATGTGTTATTTCCTGATATTAAGATGTGCGTGGCTGCTTAGAGTATCGTTAATGCTATTGGTAACACGTCAGTCCATCTGTAGGGTGTTAAATCTATTGTGTTCTGCGACTTAAATATTATTAAAAATGAAAGACAAGATGTAGGGTGCATTCTATGAGCCCTAGCTAGCACGGAATCCTTGATGTCACCAGTGGTGCATAAAATGCACTCTACATAATATTCGTCTCACATCAAAAGTGTAAACTGGAAAATGAAGGGAGCCCTAGTCCATGTGTCTATCATGTAATTTTAATTATATAGCTGATTCAAATTATTCTCTAATACGTGTTTGCGCGTATTTTGGGGTAGTAAAAATCATGAATCCAGCGTTTCGGCTAAAATTGAGCCGATCCCTATTCTCACAATTACACTTTGTATGGAATTGCGGCTCTTCCGGTGAAAACAATAGACTCAATTTTAGCCGAAACACTGAAATCTATCATTGGAGCGAGAATAGCCAGCACTGCACCATAAGCAGAGGCCATTACTCTAAAAATATGCTAGAATCAGGTGTACTCAATAGTAGTATTCTAGAGGAGCTTTATACTATTTAGTTTTATTTTATTCACTTGTAAAATGGGGGTTGAGGGGGCTTTATTTTAATGGAACCTTCCCTACCCCCCCCCTTGATAAGGAGGGGGACTGAACGGTTACAAAAATTTTTAACGCCTGCACTGTTTACATATTGAAAAAGTGGGCTACCAACTTAAGACGGGACAAGCCATCATTTGTAGGGTGGGCAATCTTTTCTGCCCACCCTACTTAGGGAGATGGAAACAAATAATCATCCAATATTGCTAGTCTTTTTGTCCGTCTTCTGCGTTGTAGCAACAGTTGCGTAGCCAGCTATGCGCCTGTTACTACGCCTTGAATACGAACAAAAATACTGCCCAATATTGGACGATTATTTATTTCCAGCTCCCTTATTTTGTAAAGGACTTGTCCCGTATTAAGTTGGTAGCCAAAAAGTGTAAACTACTTTTAGGTGAAAATAAAATTTTCCTTAATTCTATTGTGCAGAATAAACTATAAAAAAATTCTTGATAATTGTCTATTTAACAGTTATCAAGGAACTTTGGAGTAAAAGGTCTTATTAAATAATGCATATTCAATTTAGCAAGTTATTGCTTATCTTACTAAGTATTTTTCTGTTAATTAATCCTCTAGGTGTTTTATCTGATGATTGGGTTTATACCGTTAAAGAAGGTGATACATTATGGGGAGTGACTAATCAATATTTAGTCGACGAAGATTTTGTAAAAAAACTTCAGCAATTGAATAATATTGCAGACCCTTTAAACCTCACACCCAATACAATAATAAAAATTCCACTAAAATGGGTGCGTAATTTTGCAACCCCTATGCATGTCCGTCATGTACGCGGGCAAGTCGATTTATTTGAAAAAGATACAGCAACTTCCTTAAAGTTAATTCCTGGCGTTCCTATTATGGCGGGAAATAGCATCCATACGGGTAACAACTCATCTGCTGTATTCGAGTTTATTGATGACTCGCGTATCATACTCGAAGAAAACAGCATACTCAATATTGAAGTACTTGAAAGCATTGAACCCTCAGGAAAAAGTCACTTTAGGTTACATCTAAAAAAAGGGCGACTAGAAACTCAGGTTAGTCCCAAAAAAAAACCTGCAAACCGTTTTGAAATAACGACACCCTTTTCTGTTACATCAGTGCGTGGGACTCAATATCGTGTCAGCTCAATACCTGAAAATACTCTCTCACACACAGAAGTTCTGGAAGGAGGAGTGAGGGTTAGTAACGGAGGTAAAACCGAATTAATTCCCAGTGGCTTTGGAACGATTACCGAGATTGATAAGCCGCCGAAACCGCCGATAGAATTAATTGCCTCTCCTGATATTGATCATATTTCTAAACTATTTGACAGCTCGCCTGTTCGCTTTACATTAGCTGAACTAAGTAATGGGCAGAAATATCGAGTTCAAATTGCAACTGGGCAAGCATTTGAAAGTATTCTGTTCAGCCAGGTCTTCTCTTCAAGGGTAATTGAAATACCAGGTCTTGCTAATGGCACTTATTCTATACGCATTCGTGGCATTGATAAATATGGACTGGAAGGTACGAATGCTCAGTTTCAATTCGAATTAAATGCTTTTAATTTACCCCTCAAATATTTGTACCTGTTATTATTAGGACTTATTCCTGTGTTAGCTTTGTGGGTGTTATTCAGGCTGAGATGATAAATTTATCCGCAAAATATCATGCATTTTTTTTAGCCATATTCTTTGCAATAATCTCAGGGGGAATCCAATGGTTTGGAGGGCTACAGCACTGGGATGATATGCTCTATGATCAGCAATTAAAATTATTTTCCTACCCACCTGATCCTGATATTGTTATCATTTCGATTGACGACTGGAGTCTTGAAAACCTTGGGCAGTGGCCTTGGTCACGTAATATTCACGCGCAATTGATTGATGTTTTAAGCGAATCAGGGGTTCTGGCTGTAGGATTGGATATTCTTTTTTTTGAGCCTGATCGTAATGATCCAGAGGCAGATTTGCACCTTGCCGAAGCAATACGCCGCAATGGGAGAGTTGTTTTACCTGTCCTCGTTGAACTAGATGAAGTCTCTTTTAGTTCACGTATCAAGCGACCTTTAGAGATGCTTTCTACAGCAGCTGCCTCTCTAGGGCATACAATAATTAAACCTGATGCTGCGAGTATTGTGCGAGGGCTTCACCTTAGCACTACTATTAATTCTGCTGCTGATATTCCTTCATTTGTGACATCCTTATCAAGAGTAGGTTCTAGTATAGACAAAACAAAACTCCCTAAGTCTAATCAAGTCGATGTTTTTGCCACTGAAACCAACACTCCACTCACTGAATATGTCCGCATCCCTTTTTCTGCTAATAAGGCTAGCTATCTCATCTTGTCTTATGCAGACGTATTAACATCAGAAAAATTAAGAAAAAACCTCAAGGGGAAATATGTTTTAGTCGGGATGAATGCCAGTGGCTTAGGAACTCGTTTTTCTACACCAGTCTCTCAAGACGGGAAACTTATGTCAGGCATCGAATTTAACGCTTATGCATTAGATATGCTATTAAATGATAAATCAATTCTTTATCTGCAAAAGCACTATTGCGTATTATTGACCATCTGCCTGGTTCTTATTCCTATAACCTTGTTCGGTTTTGTATCCGCTCGCTTTACATTTTTAATTTTTATTTCATTTGTTTCTCTTAGCTTATTAATTAGTCTCTATTTTTTGCTCATCCAGCATTTACTTTTTGCAGCAGTACCTGCAATAATCACTCTCTCAGCAGCTTATCTATTTTGGGAGAAACGCTCTCTTGATTTTGTTTCTCAACGGTTATACAAAGAAAAGGCCAAATCTAAAGCAACGTTACAAGCCATCGGAGAAGCACTGGTGACGACAGATTCTCAGGGTAAAATTGAATTTATGAATCCGGCATCTGAAAAAATATCTGGTTACTCCTTAGTCAAAGCGAAAGAAGAAAAATTTAATGATATTTTTCGTACCAGCAGCATCAGTGACTACAGTGATAAAATTGAATTCATGGATAACATTCCTATCTTTGAAAAAATAAGACCCAATGCCAAAATTAAATGTTTAACCAATCAAGCAGGTCAAAAGTATGCCATTCAAATCGTGGCGAATGTTATCTATACTGATGATGGTAATATTTCTGGAACGATTTATGCCTTAAGTGACTTAACAGAGCTATTCGATATTAATCAACAAATGGCTTACCTTGCAACACACGATGCACTCACCGAATTACCTAACCGAGTATTACTCTATGATAAATTAAATCAAGCTATTAACCTGGCTAAGCGCTCAAAAAATCATGTCGCAATTCTGTTTATTGACTTGGATGGTTTTAAACAGATTAATGATAGCCTAGGTCACTCTGCCGGTGATATATTACTTAAACAAGTGGCGAAATGTCTACAAACAAGTATCAGGAAAGCGGATACCGCTGCCCGCTGGGGAGGTGATGAATTTATCATCGTGCTAGAAAACCTGGAGCACGCAGAGTATGTTATTGAAATTGTAGAAAAATTATTACAGGTCATGTCGCAGCCTATCACTATTTCTGAGCAGGATGTGTTCATTACACCCAGTATCGGTATCAGCTTGTTCCCAAAAGATGGCGCAACGGCGGATGACTTATTAGCCCGTGCTGATGCCGCAATGTATAGCGTCAAAGACAGTGGCCGAAATGCTTTTAGATTTTATTCCAAAGAACTCAATAAAAGCGTTCAAGAGCGCTTAACAATAGAAAAAGAATTACAGCAGGCACTTTTAAATGATGAGTTTGAACTATACTACCAACCACAAATAGACTTTAAAACATGGAAAATAGTCGGTGCTGAAGCATTGCTACGCTGGAAACACCCAGAAAGAGGTGCCATTTTACCGGGTGACTTTATCCATTTAGCTGAAGACGTTGGCTTAATTATTCCCATTGGAGAATGGGTACTAAAAACCGTCTGCCAGCAATTAAAATTCTGGCGCAAACAAGGTTTATCAAGTCTGCATATCGCAGTCAATTTATCAGCGCAGCAATGTATGCAATCTGACCTGCTGCATACAATCAAAAAGTTAATGTCTGACTATCAGATTACACCTAATGAATTGGGGATTGAAGTCACTGAAAGCCTGGTAATGCAAGATTTTGATCAAGTCATTAAAATATTGCAAGCGTTAAAAAATACGGGAGTTTCTATTGCAATAACTGATTTTGGTACCAGCTTCGCCTCCCTTAATTATCTCGATAGGCTACCTATTGATACCTTAAAAATTGATAAGTCATTTGTTAGCAAATTATTTCATAATCACGCAAATACAGCCAGTAGCGTTGAGAATATCATTGCGCTGGGGCATAAGATGAAGATGCAGGTGATTGCAGAAGGGATAGAAACACTTGACCAGTTACGATTTTTAAAAGATAGGCGATGTGATGCGGGACAAGGGTATTATTTTGATAAGCCTCTTAAGGCGGATACATTCGCCAAATTAGTGCTGAAAAATCGAATGACTCCACTTAAACTAAGCCAGCTATTGTAACACCAAAAAAGTGTAGTAACTGTTAAAATACAGGCATTAACAAAACACCCTCGAAAAAAAGTCATCACACTATATTTTTCTGAAAATAGTGTCAGCACCGTATGCAACACAAATGTACCTTATCATTTTTAAGTTATTACTGACCTAAAAATATGCTAGAATTCGCCGCGAGCACATAGAAGTAATATTTTGGAATATATCTAACTACTTACATTAAGGGAGATGGAACACTGTATAAATAATAAAAATATAATCTTAGAAATCTGGTGTTTTTAATTGTAAATATTCGACCATACCTTACCCAACATATTCAATCAGTTAAGTGTGATC
>CAZLLL010000093.1:0-8941 GCA_964560255.1 uncultured Methylomonas sp. | reverse complement strand
CTTGAATACGAACAAAAATCCTACCCAATATTGGACGATTATTTATTTCCAGCTCTCTAAAGTCCGCTCTCCAGTGGGTGTTGCTCAATATGTTGACTTAAATCTGCAAATTGTTGCAGTGAAATCGTTTCGGCTCTTAAGACAGGATTGATATCTAAGGCAATAATATCATCTTCGCTAATAAGCTTTTTTAATGAATTACGTAAAGTCTTGCGTCGCTGTGAAAAGGCCGTTGTGACGACAGTGTTAAGCATTTTGACAGAATCAATCTTCACTGGTGGCATTTTGTGTGGTACCAAGCGCACGATTGCAGACATTACTTTAGGTCTGGGACTAAAGCTTTCAGGTGGCACATCAAACAACTGTTCAGTTGCGCAGTAATATTGCATCATGACACTGAGTCGACCGTATTTTTTACTGCCTGGATCAGCACATAGTCTATCAACAACTTCCTTTTGCAGCATAAAAGTCATATCAGCAATACTTGATGTGTTTTCAAGCAAATGGAACATTAAAGGCGTAGAAATATTGTAAGGTAAGTTGCCAAGTATATGCAGCTTCTCTCCTATGTTAGCCAAAGCAGAAAAATCAAATTTTAAAGCATCTGCGCTATGTATAGTGAGATTATTATATTGTTCAAATTTGAAGGTTAGATATTTGACTAAATCTCTATCTAATTCCACTACATCTAACTGGATGCCGCTTTTTAATAAAGATTCGGTCAAAGCCCCCTTCCCTGGCCCGATTTCCACCCAGTGCTGATCCTGATTATAATAAAGGGAACCCAGAATATTGCTGATTATATGATGGTCGTGTAAAAAATTCTGACCAAATCGTTTACGTGCTTTATGTCTCATAGTTCTAGTTGGTATGCACAGACATTTGTATCGCCGCTTGTATTGCAATAAGCAGGCTACCCATCTCTGCTTTTCCTGTACCCGCCAGGTCTAATGCAGTACCGTGATCAACAGAGGTGCGAATAATTGGCAAGCCCAGAGTAATATTAACCGCTTTTCCAAAGCCCTTATATTTTAAAACCGGCAAACCCTGATCATGATACATTGCTAATACCGCATCTGCAGATTGAAGGTATTTTTCATTAAATAAGGTGTCTGCTGGAAGAGGCCCCTGTAGATTAATGCCTTGTAATCGACACTCTTCTAATACAGGCTCAATGATTTCAATTTCTTCTCGCCCAAGATGCCCACTTTCACCCGCGTGGGGGTTTAGTCCACACACTAATATCCGAGGATGTTTAAGTCCAAAGCGGTCGCGTAAATCCGCGTTTAATATGTGTATTACCTTGCTTAATGTTGCAAAGGTAATGGCTTTACTCACATCGGCCAGTGGCAAATGTGTTGTTGCCAAAGCAACGCGCAAACCTTCTGTCGCCAGCATCATAACAGGGTGTCCACCCGTAATAGAGGCAATATACTCGGTATGTCCGCTAAAAGTAATGCCAGCCTCATTAATGATTGCTTTATGCACTGGCCCTGTCACCATAGCTGAAAATTGTTTTGCAAGACAGCCTCTTGTGGCTGTTTCAATGGTGTTTATAACATAATGGCTGTTGTTTTGATTTAATTTTCCACAATACGCTTTTTCCTGTAATTTTATCGGTAATACAGTCAACGTTCCTGGGATATGTTGCGTAATGGCTTGCTGGGCATCAAATAGCCTAATACAGATGGATAAGTTGAGTTGTTTGGCACGCTGACTGAGTAACTCGGGATCGGCAATAACGATCAATTGGCAGGGTAAGGGGGTTAGTGCTAGTTGCAGGCATAAATCAGGGCCAATACCTGACGGCTCACCTGGTGTTAATGCAATGCGGGGGAGAATTTTCGGCACAGTTGCTATTTAAATGGGTGAAAATATTATTTTACCATTAAACCTTGAAGTTTAAGTCGCGTAATATTAAAAATACGATTTAACTTGCTCAAGTATAAAAATTAATATACCATGAAACATAACGAACGTTACGTAGGTATAGAGAGTGAAATCTAGAGAATATATTTTACAAACAGCGGTCACCTTGTTTTCTAAACAAGGTTTTTCTGGTGTATCTATGCGCGATCTTGCCAAAGCCGTCAATATGAGTACTTCGGCTGTGTATCATCATTTTCCCAATAAAAAGGCCTTATACCTGGAGGCCGTGCATTTTGCATTTGCCAAACAGGCGAGCACTTTTGACGAAGTATGGAATGCTGACTTAACAGCTAAAGAAAAACTGAGTCGATTTGTTTACATCCTGACTCAGGTATTAACCAGCGATGTTGATTATAGATGCTTAATGCAGAGAGAGCTGCTGGATGCAAATGAAGAGCGTATGCAGCTCTTAGCTAAAGAAGTATTTTATGAACAATTTAGTCAATTAGTGATTGTTATAGAGCAGTTAAGTGAATCACAAGAGGTACATTTTTCTGCACTAACTGTGGTTGCTCTGGTCTGCGAGATTATTCATATGCAACCTCTAAGTAGGCACCTGCCTGGCTGGAAAGTTGAGCACGAGCAGAGTGATTTTATTGCTGCACAAGTACTTAATTTATTAACGCATGGACTTTGATTCACAGGACACCAATAATGAAAAAAAATAGATTATCAAGCCGCTTCGGTTTTTTGGCTATTCATCACCCTTGGTGGGTTTTATTATTATGCCTAATTTTCATAGGCTTAAGCGGAGCAGGTGTAAAGGATCTAGAATTTACCAATAATTATCGCGTATTTTTTGGAGAAGACAATCCGCAGTTACTTGCTTTTGATGTATTGCAAAATACCTATAGTAAAAGTGATAATGTCATGATTCTGGTAGAGCCTGCAAAGGGTGATGTTTTTACCAGAGAAAATCTGCAAGCGGTGGTCGAGTTAACCACATTAGGGTGGCAACTGCCCTATTCCAGCCGAGTTGATTCGATTAGTAATTTTCAGCATACTATTGCCGAAGATGATGATCTTCTGGTTGCTGATTTAATCAGTCAGCCTCTGGGTATGAGCGATGAACAGCTGCAGTATGTAAAACAGATTGCCTTAAACGAGCCATTGCTATTAGATCGACTTGTCTCCAAGACAGGGCATGTAACGGGGATAAATATCACCATGCAGCTACCTGGAACCAACCCGATGGAAGCAATGGAAATAGCAACCATCGTCAGAAAAATGGTTGCAGATTTTAATTTAAAATATCCTCAGTTGACGCTGCATTTAAGTGGCATGGTGATGTTGAACAATGCTTTTGGGGAGGCCTCCTTGAATGATAATTCAACACTGGTACCTTTAATGTACGGCATCGTCTTTCTGGTATTAATTGTTTGTTTACGTTCTTTTACAGCAACATTCAGCGTCATATTACTCATTATTTTTTCGATTATAACTGCTCTGGGGCTGGCGATTTATGGAGGAATAAAATTAACACCAGTCTCGGCAATGGGGCCTACGATTATTTTAACTATGGCTGTTGCGGACTGCGTGCATCTGCTAGTCACCTTTTTGCACAATATGCGCCTCGGGTATGAAAAGAAACAGGCAATGCAAGAAAGTTTACGCATTAATTTTCAACCGATTTTATTAACCAGTGTGACCACAGCGATTGGTTTTTTGAGCCTGAATTTTAGTGATGCACCGCCTTTTAGAGATCTGGGTAATATAGTTGCCTTAGGTGTGATCATCGCATTGATTCTATCGCTCACTTTATTGCCCGCTCTAATGATGTTATTACCTGTACGTGTCAAACAAAAAGACCAACCTGACAATTCAGCTATGCAAGGCCTGGCTAATTTTGTGATTAAAAAACGCAAGGTTTTATTGATAGGGAATACTCTATTAGCAGTGCTATTAATAAGTTTTATACCTCACAATGAAATTAATGATGAATTTGTGAAATACTTTGATAAAAGCATTGAATTCAGGCGTGCTGCAGATTTTTTAAGTGAAAATTTAAGTGGTATCTATAATATAGAAATATCAATTGATACTGAAATATCAGGCGGCATTAGTGACCCCGTTTTTTTAGCAAAAATAGAGCAGTTTAAACTTTGGTTGCAACAACAACCTGAAGTTGTCCATGTAAACAGTATCACTGATACTTTTAAGCGATTAAATAAAAATATGCATGGCGACCAACCTCAATGGTATAAATTGCCTGATCAGCGTGAGCTGGCTGCTCAGTACTTATTGCTCTACGAAATGTCTTTGCCTTATGGTCTGGATTTAAACGATCAGATTAATATTGATAAATCGGGAATTCGGGTGATTGCCAGTATGGAAAACCTATCTTCCAGTCAAATGTTGAATATTGAACAACGTTTGCATGACTGGATAGCCATTAACTTTAATGAATACACAGTTAATGCGGGGAGCCCTGTGCTAATGTTTTCACATATAGGCCAACGCAATATTGTACGTATGCTGATAGGCTCATTTATTGCGTTGGTGTTAATCTCAATAATTTTAATCGCTGCCTTTCGTTCTTTCAAATTAGGTTTAATTAGTTTAATTCCTAATTTAATCCCTGCCGGGATGGCCTTTGGTATTTGGGGGCTGACTGATGGTCAGGTGGGCTTAGGCTTATCCGTAGTCACCGGTATGACGATCGGGATTGTGGTCGATGATACAGTGCATTTTATTAGTAAATATCGCCGCGCTAAAGTTGAAAAAGGCTTGTCGTCAGAAGAAGCAGTACGTTATGCTTTTTCCACTGTGGGTGTCGCATTATGGGTGACATCTTTAGTTCTGGTGAGTGGTTTTATTGTTCTTTCAACCTCTTCGTTTGTGATGAATAGTGGTATGGGTCTCATGACGGCAATAACCATTGCGGTTGCATTATTTATGGATTTCCTATTTCTACCCCCGCTATTGATGACGCTAGATAAAAAATCTAGCGTAGAGCGAACTTCAGTCCGCCTTTAAGGAATGAGCACGGAATAAGGGAGATGGAAACACACATCATCCAATATTACTAGTCTTTTTGTCCGTCTTCTGCGTTGTAGCAACCGTTACGTAGCCAGCTATGCGCCTGTTACTACGCCTTGAATACGAACAAAAATCCTGCCCAATATTGGACGATTATTTATTTCCAGCTCCCTAAGTTATTCAAGTGTGTCGTACACGTTCCTAATATCCCGGCAGAGATACTATTTCGGAAAGATAAATCTGAAAATATAAGCTCAGAAGACGTTCGTCACTGTAAAACAATTATTGCGGACTAAAGTCCGCCCTACCCTTAGTACCAGGAGAAAGAAAAATGAAAATTGTTATTGGTTTGCTATTGATAATGCTGTCAGGGTTTACTGTTGCAGATGCGCAAAAAGGGTTGCAAGTCATGCAAGAAGTAGATAAGCGTGATTTAGGCTGGGGAGATATGTTAGTTGATTTGAAGATGATCCTGAGAAATAAAAATGGTGATGAGCATGTGCGTCGTTTACGTATGAAAATATTGGAAATGCAGGATGATGGCGATAAAAGTCTAAGTATTTTTGATAGTCCCCGAGATATCAAAGGGACTGCTTTTTTGAGTTTTACACATGCGCTGGAGGCGGATGAACAATGGCTCTATTTACCTGCACTGAAAAGGGTCAAGCGTATTTCATCCAGTAATAAATCAGGGCCGTTTCTTGGTAGTGAATTTGCGTTTGAAGATTTAACCTCATTCGAGCTAAAAAAATATAAATATAATTATACAGGTGATGAACTCATTGATGGGATCGATTGTTTTGTTATTGAAGCATTTCCACAATACCAGCATTCTGGCTATGTACGCAATATAGTCTGGATAGATAAAAACCGCTATATACCCATAAAAATTGATTATTATGACCGTAAAAATGCACTGTTAAAAACGCAGATATTTTTGGCTTATCAGCAATATTTAGGTCAATACTGGCGGACAGAAAAATCACATATGCATAATCACTTAACAGGAAAAAGCACGACTCTGGTATGGGAAAACTATGCTTTTCGAAATGGCTTAACAGAGCGAAACTTCGATAAAAACACATTGAAGCGCTCACGCTAATCAGGCTATAAACTGAGACGAGCTACGTAGGTTACGGGTGAGGCACGAACCTCAACATTGATGAAGCCCATGTTTGTTCGAGTTCGTGCCTCACCCACAACCTACATTTAATGCGAGACGGGGTATTCACCCCGTTTCAAACGTTTAGGAATGGGAATTGAATAAGTTGTGCAATTATGACGCAGTATTTTTGTTTGCCTTCAAGGCGTGATAACAGGCGCATAGCTAGCGACGTAACTGTTTCCGCAACGCAGAAGGCGAACAAAAAGACAAGTCAGAATGCACACGTTATTTGATTCCCATTCCTTAGTATTGGAATAAAAAATATAACCGTTCAGATCCCCCTTTGTAAAATGGGAGTTAAGAAGCCTTATTTCTAATAAAGCCTCCCCCTGCCCCCTCTTTGATAAGGAGCGGGACTAAACGGTTACTAATAAACATTATAGACGGAAAATACCCCGTCCGGCATCAGTATACATCACCAAGGAATGAATAATGCAAATCAATCAAAGCTATTGGTTCGTTATATTTCTGCTCTGTATGAAACCACTTTATGCCTGGGAAATTTCAGGTTATGTTGGTATCGAAGATCTGGCATTTATTGAAAAGCCTGTAAATCCGCAGCAGCATATGAATTACCTCTCTGGGGTTATCGAAGCCGAGCTGTACCATGAATGGGATAATGGTAATCAGGTGTTTGCCTTTGTGCCTTTTTTTAGGGGGGCTCAACATGACAGTCAGCGTACTCATTTTGATATACGCGAATTAACCTGGCTCAAAGCAGCAGAAAATTGGGAATTACGTTTAGGAATCCGCAAAGTATTCTGGGGAGTCACTGAATCTATGCATTTGGTAGATATTATTAACCAGCGCGATATGGTTGAAAATATGGACGGAGAAGATAAGCTAGGGCAACCCATGATAAATTTTGCCTGGATTCAAGACTGGGGAACTTTAGACCTTTATTTATTACCTGGTTTTAGAGAAATGCCTTTTACCGGTGTGGAAGGCAGACCTAGAACACAGCCAGCAGTGGATGGTAGTCAGGCAAAATTTGATAAAAATGGCTTTGAGCGTCATATGGCTTATGCAATACGCTGGTCACATTCAGTGGGTGACTGGGATATTGGCTTATCCCATTTTTATGGTACCAGTCGTAACCCTATTTTTCAGGTTAAGCAAAATTCATCTGGACAAATTTCTCTCATTCCCTATTACCAGAATATTAATCAGACGAGTCTGGATGTGCAGGCGACAATTGAAAGCTGGTTATTAAAACTGGAAGCCATTGTTCGTGTTAGTGAAATTGATACTACTTTTGCAACGGTAGCAGGCATCGAATATACTTTTTTTAATATTGCTGAAACAGGGCTGGATATAAGCTTGCTTGCAGAATATTTGTATGACAGTCGAGGCTTCCTCGCGCCGACTATTTTTCAGGATGATTTTTTTACAGGCATACGCTTTGCTTTAAATGATGTACAAGATACACAAATTCTGGCAGGGGTGATTGTCGATAGTAATAGCTATGCACAATTTTATAATATCGAAGTCAGTCGGCGTTTTTTTGATAGTTTTAAGCTAGAAGTTGAAGCGCGTTTTTTTAATGGCGCGCCTCCAAGTGAGCCTGCGTATTTTTTTCGTAATGATAGTCATTTCAGGCTTGAGTTAAGTTATCATTTTTAGTGTCCAAGCGGACTAAGGGAGCTGGAAATAAATAATCGTCCAATATAGCGCAGGATTTTTGTTTGTCTTCAGTCGAGTAGCAATAGGCGCATAGCAGGCTACATAACTGTTGCTACTCGACTGAAGATGGACAAAAAGACCAGCAAGATTGGGCATCCTTCATTTGCCCCCAAAAGTAGTTTACACTTTTTTAGCTTGAAACCTCTTTGGCTTATAGAAAAATCAAGAAGAGTAAGCGTTTACAAGCAAGTGCTTCATTTACCATTTTACAAAAGTGTAAACTGGTAAATGAAAGATGCCCAATCTTGGATGATTATTTTTGTCCATCTCCCTAAAGCCTGCTTTACGTTATTTTAATTTATAAAGGTGGCTGAGCAGTCCCGGATGCATTAATAGCAATATCATCACCAATATGTAAGACTCCTTCACCATCATGTATGGCATTCTGACCAAAAAAAACCTGATTTTGCCATTTTCGTGTGCGAGCTAATGTGCGTAAAGGTTCTTTACCCATTAATGCAGTTGCTGGGTCAATTTGAGGAACCGAGCAGCGTGAACAAGGCTTAGGTAATCTAAATGAAATTTCGCCTATACTAATTTTACGCCAGCTATCTTCGGCATAACTAGCGCAATCAGTAATCACCAGATTAGGACGAAAACGCTGCATAGATAATGACAAATCCATCTGTTGATTAAGCAGGGCTAATGATGCCTCAGAAACGATTAAAAAAGGAAAACCATCACTAAAGGATGTCTGGTCATTGGTTTCTGCATATTTCTGATCAACTGTGCGAATATTACTTTCAGGCTGGTAAACGAGTTGACAGTTTATTTGTAGAAAATCACTAAACCATTGGTCAGCTTCTTTGCTGATGGTAAGTGCAGCACATTGATCATGCCAGACTGTCACATCAAGCGTTGCCGTTATTTTTGGGACATCAAGAGGGAGAAATAACTCAGGAAAGTCAGGTGCAGAAACAATAAGCTGATATTCAACAATACGTGTTTTTATCAAAGCCATTTTAGGCAGACTGCGTTGTGATAAAAACTTTTGCTGCTGGTCAACGAGCATCCACTTGCGGTCATATTTAAGCCCTGTTTTAGTTACTTCGGACTGGTTAAGCGGTATACCTGCCAAGGATTTAACAGGGTAAATATAAAGAGCACTGAGAGAGGGCATAATTAGAACCATTAACGCGTAAGTGATAGACGATTTGCCAAGACTGGGAAATAAGCTGTAACTAG